>NZ_JAOWIA010000042.1:0-6328 GCF_030332345.1 Citrobacter sp. Cpo221 | reverse complement strand
TCTGGGTTGGCGTGGTCGGTTTCCGTCAGTACTCTATTCAAATATTCTTGGTGTTTTACAGGATCAGCATAAAGCCCTTCTGGTGTAGTTTTTACTGTTGCGATAATGCAGGCACGTGAGTAGTCCAGGCTACCAGGCATTGAAACGAATCTCTCTCGAGTCGCCAGCCATTCGGGATCGTCCATCTTATTCATGATGGAGTTTGCCTGTAGTTCTATATCCAGTGGGACGTTGTAAATATCAAATTCGCGGTCACGGGCACGTAACGCCAGAGCAATTTCATGCTCCAGCCCGAGAATGGTTTGCGGGAATTTGCGGTCAGAGGCAATACCGCCACCGGCGTTCGCACCTGAAGGTGTGCGATTAATGGTTGTTACACGATTACCTTTGCTCCACTCTTTAACCAGTAGGCCGCGGTCAATGTAATCAGTTTTGAACCACACCGTCAGGAACTGGATAACTGTTGCCAGCTCCGGTTTCTTACCGTCGACAGGGAAGACTTTCTTAACGGCATTCACGACTTTATGAATATCGTGCTCAATGGCTTTTTTGAATGCTTCCACATTCTCAGCAGCCAGCAGCAGGTTCTGGACGTAAGAGTCATCAGTGTCCATCTCAAGGCGGACAATCTCTTTTTTCTGCCCGGCGTCGACGTGATAGAGATATTCACCATCACCGATGAACTGAGCCAGAACGCGCTGACGGAATGGCAGGGTGGCTATGACGATCAGGTTCGGCTGCTCTGACGGCTGAGATTGTTCTTCGGTGCCGACTTCAGTATCAGCGTCGTCGACAGACTCATCTTCGGCCTGTTGTTTAACATTCCAGGTGCGCTGGTCTTCGGCCAGTTCGTAACGATCACACCAGGTGAAATCAACTTCACCTTCTTCTGGCAGGTCATCAACAACCGGGAAGTCAGTGCGAATTGGCTTGGCGTAATCCTTGCCGCGGCCGGTTTCGATACCAGCTTCTTCCAGCTCAACGTCGAGGGTCAGAGCTGCGCGCGCTTCACTTTTCGCAGTGAACCAGATCACTGCATCTTGCTTGCCGGATTTCTGAGTGGCTTTGGCCACATAAAAGAATTCCATGTGAGATCCTCATTTTTGGGTGTTAGAATCCCAGGACCATTGATAGCGCCCATTGGGTTAACTTTGGTTTTAATGTTGTTTCCGGTGTAACTTTGGTCGGTGGCACCGGAGCATTTCAGCATTGCGCTGGTTTATGAATTCCTGGCAAATGAGCCGTGATTTGCTTCGCGGAAGTCCTTTATTGCTTCCGCAGCTTTTTCTATTTCTAGAAACTCACCTACTGCGTATCTTTTCCCATCAACGCGACAGATAGCTCTCCAACGTTGTTTCCCTTTGTGCCAGTAGACGCCTTTCACGCCGCTGGTATTATTCCTCTGGAGTGGCTTGTTGAAGTTGTTTTGTGAGCAAGTTGCTTCACGCAAATTCTTCAACCGGTTGTCAGAACATTTCCCGTTCACATGGTCGATTTGGTCTTCAGGCCATTTGCCATGCATATATAACCAGGCCAGACGGTGGGCTCTATACTTTTTCCCATCAATAATGATTCGTACATAACCACGCGAATCAAGGTGTCCAGCTGTGCCACCAACAACGGCGCGACCACGTTTTTTTAACCAAGTAAAATCACCTGTTTCGGGCGAATAGCTGAGTAACTTTTTCAGCCGCTCAAGTGATAACTTTTCGCTCATGCTTGCCACCTTTTAGCCTTCGTGAGCCATCTGGTCGTGCGAAGCGCAACGTCTGGAGCAATACTCTTTCTCTTTACGCGCCAGCTGTGAGCCGTTGCGATAGAGAAGGGTGCTTTTGATTACTTCTTCCGGTTTAACCGGCTTGCCGCAATATCCGCATTTCTTGTCTAACATGACATCCTCCGCTAGTGGCTGAGTCCATGCCCCAGACCGTTCAGATAAACTTCAACCAGCAAATCCTTGGTGTAGGTCATTTCTACGCCGCGATGCAGATACAAACGTCCGCGAGCGTTAGCTGATGCCGTCCAGGTTGAGTCTTTGTGTTTGACGAGCATTCCCGGCTGAACTGCGCCGCGGTTTACTGTCTGTGTACCGTAGTGCTGATGAACCATGATGTTCTCCAGTTTTTCTGAGTGAACTTCGCTGGTGGTGCCGTGACGCTGATCTTCACGGTTGAGCGTTTTAACTCTGCAATTCACCACCGCGAAGCTCACTTCTGTTTTGCCCTTGTCGCCAGGCTAGCGGAACGTTTGAACTTGATGCGCTGAGTGTTTCGCGATGACGAAAGAATAACTATAGTTATCTATAATGTCCATAACTTAACTTATAATTATGGTAATTAAGTTATATGTCAATGATAACAAAGGGAATTTAATTTTATGAAAATGGGGGATGGATAGCAGAAGTGGATTTGTTACTTTAGGATGAAGAAGGTGAAACCGGCCATCAGGCCGGTTAAGTTCTTACTTCTTGCGGAAATTTTCGTCGTTTTTCACGTACTCAAATGAATCAAGAACTAATCCAGATATCCTCAAAATATCTTCTGGATTATCCATGTAAATTCTTGAGGTATCACAGGTTAACCCTGCCCTAGAGATTTCATTAATTGTTATGTCATTCAACTCTATAGGCAACTGGATAGATGATTTCGACTTTTTATCATAGTAGCGAACTATCCAGCGGTTCGTTTTACCCTGGAATAGAACACCGAAGTATGATGCAGTATCTTTGTATTGAATGTCGTGCTCCGCTCCAATGATTGATACGATTTTATCAAAGAGCTGCCTTTCGTTATAAGTCGTAACGATATTAGGATTATCGGGATCTACAATATCCGCTTGTACGTCAGACTTTTCTTGTTCGTTATCGTCATGAACTTCGTCGTGAGGGGATTCTGTTGAGTTTTTTCCTGATAGTCCAGAAACTACCATGGCGCTTACTGATAATTCTACTGCCTGTTTTACTAATGGAGTTATTGACTCAAGAAATCGTTGGTTCAATTGCCTTTCTACATTCGATCTGCTTGCTACATACCTAACAAATTCCTGGTCAACTTCTCGAAGGCTTGAACTTATTGTTTTAGTAAAAGCTGAAAGGTATACACTTTCTTCTGCGAGAGTTCTTAATGCTTCAGGTTTGAACTTGTCATGTCTAAATCTAAAAAGTTGCTCAGCATCAGCATCTGTAACCTCATCCATTCTTATTTTCAAGAATGGAGTGGGGTCCATAATATTTTTCTCTTTTAGATCAGTAAAAAACCGCCACTCAACGCCATTGGTTATGGCCGATATTGTCACCTCTGGGGTTGAGTTAAAATATCTTGATAGCTGTGGGCAGTGATTATCAATTTTTTCTTTATAGGCTTTGGCTTCAATGAACATGACTGGAATCCCTTGGCAAAACAGGGCATAGTCCACCCGCTCATTAGCCTTCACCCCAGGAAAGTCTGCACCATATTCAGCTTTTACTTTTTGTGGATCGTATGGACTAAAACCGAGAATGTCCAAAAATGGTAAAATTAGTGCCTGTTTTGTTGTTTCTTCAGTAGTGCAATGAAGTCCAACGTTTTTAACATGCTCACTATGAAGCTTTAACCTGTTTTTAAATGCATCCATTTGGGGTGTCCCATATCTGTGTTAATAGTCTAAAACTGACCACCAAAAAACTCTGCCTATAATTTCTATATCTCCTAGATTTTTATCCTCAGATGGATACTCAGCACTGTTGTAACTGCGAATGCTGATCATCTCGGGTCCTGTGCGATAAAGCAGTTTAATTCTTTTCCATCCATCTTCGTTGATGGCATACATTTTCCCATCAACGATTTTTTTATCTTTTGTATTTACAGCGACCGTAGTGCCATCAGGAATATTGGGTTCCATACTATTTCCCCTGGCGGGGAAACATAGAACACCTGAACCGTCGGTGTTAGCTCCCACCTTGCGCAGAGTAGCTTTCGAAAACCTCAGTTTAAAACCGTTGTAATCCTCGTCTGAAACCCTGCCGTCACCACAAGCAAACTCTATATCTCTCAAAAAAGGGATCTCCACCTCATCTTCAGGAAGCGGTGTGTTTTTGTCCCATGAGTCAATTTTTCCCCAATCTTTCTCTGAGGGGATGTTGTCTTCATGACGCATCGGCCCGCTTCCAGCGCTTAGCCATTCTGGTCTGACGCTTAGCGCACGCGAAAGCTCAACCATTTTACGGCTTCCATTTGTCTTTCCTGATGTCATTTTTTGAATCGCCGGTTGTGAGAGTCCGACACGTTCAGCTAACTGCCCTTGGGACAGGCCTGCAGCGGTCATGGCGGCGATTAATCGTTCTGCGAAGGTTTTCATATCGTCAATTTATAACCGTGGTTATAGAAAGTAAAATAACAAATGTTATAGACTGGATTCATAACTTGAGTTATCTTTTGGTCGTTAGCTACCATTTAAGGAATGACTCATGAATTTAGTTATATACAGGGCACTGAAAATCGTGGGGAGTCAGCAAAGGCTTGCTGACGCCTGCGGAGTTTCTCAACCAGCTGTTTGTAAGTGGTTGAATGGTGGTGCCGTATCTCCGAAGCACGTCATGTCTATCGTCAAGGCTACAAATGGAGAGGTCAAAGCCCATGAAATCAGACCTGACCTATCCGATTTATTCCCTCATTCAGCCGCCTGACTAGCGGCATAACCATAAAAGGACTGCAAATGCCATCACTTACGTTTTACCAGGATACAGGATCGCCGCAGCAGGTGGTGATAAATCGCGCTCAAGCGCAGAAAGGACCGAGCCATGAAGATATTCGTGATGCGGTCCGCTCCTGGGCTGGCGCTGATGGTCAGGACGTAGTTACGGCTCTGATCATCGAAGAGTACCAGGCGCAGGGTGGTTACGACATCACTTTCCCTGATGATCTCTGCCGAAAGCGTCAGAAGCTGTTCCGCTTCCTGGATAACCATTTCAACAGCGAACGGTACCGCGAGAACGTTCGTCAGCTGACTCCAGCAATTCTTGCTGTTCTGCCGCTCAAGTACCGCAACCGTCTGCTACCAGAAGACAACGTTATGGCTCGTCTGGCGCGTATGGAGAAAGAAACCAGCGAAGCGAAGATAGCCGTCGCGATGGATGCTCCACGTCATCAGAAGCTGAAAGAGTTGAGCGAGGGGATCGTGGAGATGTACCGCGTTGACCCTGGCTTAACCGGGCCGCTGATGGAGATGGTGCAGATGATGCTGGGGGCTATATGACCGGTTCAAAAATGGCGAAAGCCGCGGTGCGCGAACACCAACGGCTTTCTGGTGCAATTCATTGCGAAATCATTGCGGGGTAAGTATGCCTAACCACAAATTGTTTTGCCAGCGTGTCGAACCGCGACTGGATAAATCTTCCCTTAATTATTCTTCAGGAGGACTTAATGGCCGGGGACTGGATAAAGATGCGTACATCACTGGTCACCAGCCCGAAGGTGAACGGAATTGCGCGAATACTGGAGCGTTCACCGGAGGTGGGAAAAATGTTCACACTTTCGCATAACACCACGTTATCAGACGTTGTAACGCGTAACGTAACCCGTAACGTTACGGTGTCGTTACTAGTAGCGTTTTGGTCTGCGGCAAATGAACACTCGCGTAACGGTGTATTTGAAAATGCAGACCTGTCTGATATCGATGATATTGTCGGAGTACCCGGTTTTGGGGCTGAATTATCAACCGTAGGCTGGGCCATTTATGATGCGGAGAATAACTGCGTCATTCTTCCAAACTTCAATGAATACAATACGTCAGGTGATATGCGCTCAGCTACGGCCAAGACAAATGCGCAGCGCCAGAAGGAGTTTCGTGAACGGAAAAAACTCCAGGAAAGTAACGTAACGAGTAACGTTACTAATAACGTAACGCGTAACCACAGAGAAGAGAAGAGAAGAGAAGATCTAAACCCAGAGAGAGAACGCGCGGGCGGAAGTCATTCTGGGGATGATATTTCTGGAAATCACCCACCTCTGCCAGCTATCCCTCCCAAACCTCAGAACGAGGATTTTGGGCCCGGTCTGGATTTTGGCCCATTGGGTAAATTTCCGATCACTGACTCATGGACCCCGTCTCCAGACTTCGTGCGTCAGGCTGCGCTCTGGGGTAAGAACGTCGGCACTGAGCCGGGTTACACCGCTGAAGAACTTCAGCAATTCCGTGATTACTGGATACCTGACGGCAAGGTTAAACACCAGTTGGCTTGGGAGCAGACCTTTGCCAACAGTCTGTTGCAATCGCGTGGTCACGGCCAAAGGACCGTCCATGTTGGACAGCGAGATCCCAACCGAATTTCTGAGCCAGATAAAACCATCCC
>NZ_JAOWIA010000041.1:0-33627 GCF_030332345.1 Citrobacter sp. Cpo221 | reverse complement strand
GTAACCATATTCAGCGCCACACGGGGAACGGCAGACCAGGCCGCACCTGATTGTGTAGGCCCGGTGAAATTACTGACCAGCGTCAGTGCGGCACCGCTTTCCACGGACTTAACTGGAAGCGTATAGGGAACGCCGCCGACAGTGACAACAATAAAATCTCCGGCCGCCACCTCGGTGGTAAACGCGGTCCCGCTGCCCGCGACCGCAGCAGAATTATTCGTCAGGGTTAAGGTTCCTGCTGACATGGATATCTCCTGAATTCAGATAATAAAAAACCCGCCGGAGCGGGTTATTTTTGTATTTCATTGAGGACAATTCGAACTGGTGAAGTTATTTTTATTCACCCATCGCCAGTTAAATGGATAACCGGCCCTGTACTCAGTCTGATTAGCAACCTTTCGCACACCGTAAATGTGCACTGACTGGGGCAGATCACCAGACACAAACTCAGCCTGACAAACCGGTTTCTGTTTCTCAAGAACAGGTCCTGAACACGCTGAAAGCACCAGACAGACAATAACCGGAATTATTATATTTTTCATTTCGACACCAGGGTTAATTATTTAAACAAAAAATAACCAATAGCATTGAATAATAAAAATAGTTTTAATAGATCAATATTCTAAAATTGATCGTTTAAATCGATCAGTTTAATCATATGCGGCTGTGTTTATCGCCGTTATCACAATGCCGCTATTCGTTGATCCGATCGAGGCCCCACTTGCAGTGGTTGAACTTTGCCCCCTGATTCTTGTACCACCAGTGTCGTCATGGCAACCCGTCCCCACATCAACAGACTGAAATATTGGCTGCCCACCTGGTGCAGAACCAGCGTGGAGGATGACAGATCCCAGCCCCATCGGATTTACAGCCCATTTCCCCGGCATTGTGACATCGATATTAATTCCACCCGTAACCGCCCCGGGCGTCCCGATAGTTGTCAGATCTGTCAATACCCTTGATTCGTTTGTAAGAACCAGTGTGCCTGATGCATCCCATATAGCGATACCGTGACTGGGTAAGGTTTGCGGAGTTATTGCGAAAAAATATGCTTCAAGAGTAAAAGCAGCCCTTCTATAGTTCGAAGCAGAAACATTAAATAAGTTCCCTTCTTTTACGGCTGATATTTTTGCCGCAGCACTTGTTCTTGCGAATACAATCCCTGCCTTTTGATTGAAAATATTTTCCTCAATAACCGCAGAGTTAAAATCACCATTATAATTTGAGTTTAACGACACTTTTTTATAAAGTGTCAATGGTGTGGAATCCGGAGTAACAAAAGGATTTCCATTGGGTAATGCTAGCAAAACACCATATTTTGCCATTACACCTTCTCCGCAAAAACAATCAGCTGAACCTGATTTGCAGGATAGTCGTTAACACCGTCGCCCGTTGATGGCTGAATTGTAATTGTGTTACCGGAAGCAAGAATGTTTCTTTTGTTTGTGTACGCAATCAAACTTGCTGCCTCCGCAGTCCCTACTGTAAAGCCAACTTTCAGGCCCGGTTCCAGGTTGAAAGAATAAGAGCCGGTTTTCTGATCCACTAACAGATCGATTATACCAACTACGCTGATTGGTTTGATTCCGTAGTTATTAGGGACGCCATTAGCGTCCCATGTCTGTATCCCCCACTCCATCAAAACACTCCTGTTAATTTCCCAATCTGCACGCGAAGAACGCCATTCCCGTCCTTAACGCTCTGGGTTGTGTTGGTGATTTTCATTGCCCCCTCCCCGGCAACTGCCCCATTCATTTCAAACGTTCCGTCTGATTTCATGATGGTGCCAGTTTGCCCCTGGACATAATTGGCGGAGCGCAATTCGCCAATTTTTGCCAGCGTGATTTGGCTATACTGGATAAATGCATCACTGATAAAGACCTGACCATTGACCACCGCAAAGGGTGAATATTGCGTATCACCGCTGCCACTCATCAGGACGAACTGATTGGCGTTAAACCCGACACGGGTGACTACCGGCTTGCCCGATTCCGCCAGCACCGCAATCGACATCCCGGCGTTATACATGACTCCGTTAATCCGGACTCCGGTTTTGAGGGTGTAAATCGCAGATGCTCCGGTGGCATCTACTACGGCAGTAAGCTTGTCCTCCAGTGCGGCAGTTACATTATTGAACTGCGCCTGCACCTGCGTCGACATTTCAGCCATGGCCTTATCTACCTGCGCAATGGTCGTTTTAACCACCAGAATATCCGCGCGTACTTCGCCGTACTGCGCCCACTGATGCTCTACCGTTCCATGGTTGGCCAGCGCATTCTGCAACGCGGCTTCCAGGTTGGTATCAATGTCGCCTGTTAGGCGGTCACCGTCGGCAGACGTCAGGAAATCATCAGCAATATCGCCCAGGTAGTCGTCAGCATTCGCGTTGGATTGGCCACGAACCCAGTCGGTCCAGTCACTCTGATTACCAATACGGTCGACCAGGCGAGCCCGGTACCAAAATTCAACACCAGCCTTTAAACCCAGTTGTGTGTAGGTGTGTTGCGGATAAGGAACTCCTGCAAGCAGCAGAGGATTATCCCCATTTCCGTTTGCTGAATAATGCAGTTCGGTCTGGAGGGTATCACCTGTATCCGCCGGAAAGGACCAGTCAACCTGTATACCCCAGTTGATTGCTGTGGTGCGCAGACCAACCGGCTTGGGAACATCCCCAGTACGTCCAGTGAGATGAGTCAGCACAGAAGAGGTCCACAAACTGGACGCTCCACCAGAGTTAATGGCGCGGACTCTCACGAGGTAATCGCCTGAGAAAATCCCGGCGACCTCTATATTGCGCAGACCCGTTTCAGGGATATTGATCCAATCATTATCACCGCGTTTCCACTGTGCCTGATACGCGACAATATCTGCCTGAGGTTTCCCGTTTTTATCTACTGGCGCATCCCAACTCGCAACCATGGTCGCAAGACGCTGCCCCTGCCGGACCGAATCGTAGCTACTAATCGTAATGTTTGTCGGTTGCCCTACCAGGCCTGTCGGTATCAGACTGATCGGTGGCGTATCCAGTCGGGCATTGTTATCAACGGCATCATATTTCGCCCCGTTGTACTCTGCACCGGTGATACTGTAGGTGTTCTCCTCATCGTTAAATGTCAGATTGGTTACACGGAAATACTGGAGGCGCAACTGACCTGCATCGATAACAAAAATGGCATTAGGTAGTGGCTCACCGGTAAAGGCAGTTGCCAGTATCAGTTGCTGGCCGTTAACCGCCTGAATGGTTCTGCTCTCAACGGTACCGCCCTGGGTACGAATCATCAGCGTATCGCCGGCCAATGCGCTTGTTCCCCGATCGGTAGTTACAGATTTTAGCCCGGCATCGTATTCAGTAATTCGCCCGCCATAGACCCGGCCAGACAGCCGCTCATCGGCAAAGGCGAACACTGTCCCAGGTACATAGGCGAAGCCATCGAGTCCAGTCTGAACAGTGATAATGAGATCCAGCGAGTTGGAGTAGACGGCCCACCCTCCGCGGCGCTGCGCCTCGCTTTCACGTGTACAGCCAATAGCCGTCAATTGCGTCTGCTTAAACTTGAACTGCTTAACCAGCTCGGGAAACATCACTGCCGTTGTGCGATCCTGATAGTGGTTATCCGGGTCACTAAAGTTAATCAGCGCAGAGCTATAGCGGTTCTTTTCACTGCCGCTGGAATAGGTTGGTTTCCCGACCACCGAGGCTCGGGTGAGGATCTGGAGCTTTGACGTATCAGCAGGCATATCCGAGACAACATTGAACATGTTGTTGCCCCAGAACGTCATACCATTGAAACCAGCCGCAATATCCTTAATCACCTGCCAGGCATCAGCCTGAGCCTGGATATAAACGTCAAACATAAAGCGAGTCTCGGTACCGCTGCCACCCTTACCATCCGGCACCTTCTGGTCGCAGCGCTGGGCAATACGGTACAGCTCCCATTTATCGAGCATCGCTGGCGTAACCCTGCTACCCAGTCCGAAGCGCGGCTCAGTAAGAATATCGAACCAAATCCACGCCGGGTTGTTACTCCAGGACCATTTGAATGTACCATCCCATGTACCGCCATAAGTGCGTGTAATCGGATCGTAGTTCTGAGGGATGCGGATTACCCGACCTTTCGGCTTGCAGGATATCTTCGGGATATTGCTGAATGACTTAGCATTGAATGACACATACAGCAGTGCTGTATGCGGATAACGGAGACGCGCGTCAATCACCTCGGTGATCGCCTGTACCTGCGTTTTGTTCTGGAGCATTTGGCTGGTACTGTCAACAGTATCCCGGACAACCCGAATCTGCCAGCCGGTTCTGGCTTTGGGAAGATTAATACGGTGGGTTAGTTCGTAGAGCGAACTGAGCTTTTCTGTGACGGTTTTAGTCATGACTGTCGAGTAAGCCCCACCGTCGACAGCAAGGTCGATATGGTACTGAACCGTTGTGCCGACAATATCCCCATCGTTTTCCTGCTGCTGTAATCCAGGGATACCAATACGTACCAGCACCGCGTCAATCTGGGTGTTACTGATCGCACGAGTCCATGGGGTAACTTTCGTCAGCGACACGCCAATACTTGTTTCATTTTCAACTGCCGGGAAGCCGGGGATTGGTGTCTGAACCTGAGTGCCGGGACGGAAGTCCCAGGTAACGTTCTCAAAGTTCATTGAACCGTCTGCATTTCCCAACGGGGTTCCGTCAAGGAAGATGCGCGTGGCATCCAGTTCACCAGCAAATTCACCTTCACCCAGCGCCAACAACATACGACAACGCGCCATTGATTGGGCTGAATCAGGCTGTTCTACAGGTGTATGCTGTTTTTGACTCCCGCCCTTCGCACCAGTAATCGTTGCCATATTGCATCCATAAAAAAACCCGCCTAAGCGGGTTGGTTTTTGCTGTGGCTAATCACTGAAAATACGTGACTAACCTTATCTCGTAATCGAACGTATTTTCAATTCCAGGCTTTTCCACATGAGTGATGATGTCTCCGGGGCTCAGTCGTCTGCCAAGGACATTAATTGTAGAATTGAATTTCTGGTAGTCCCGTCCCCAGTCCATTTTTAAGCATCCCTGCTCACTCTTTTCGCCTGTGAAAGGATAATCCCCGGGAGGTAAAGAACCGTAGCCATATCCCGTAATTAGGCCATATACCTTTTGTTCAGGTTTGATATGTCCGTTGAAATCAATAGCTGCAACAAACTCTAAAGTAGATTCCATGCGAGGATCATTTTCCTCTTTCAACCATTCAGCGACTATTTTTACAGCTGGCATTGTTGTGTCCCCATAGTGGAATGCTGTTGAAGGTAGCATAACACTACGCATGTTAACCGCGAGCTATGTTGCTGAAACTTAAATATCTTCTGCAACGATTCCTGCACTAATAATTGCACCGCCGATCTCCCGCTCCCCATAGAGTGCGGCAACCGGGTTACCCATTGCCAAGGTGTTTACTGAGCTGCCGAAAGCATAGCTGGGTTTGTTATCGGGATCATCTCGCCCCTGAAGTCCTTTTGGTTGGGGTGATAGCATCTGGTAGATACCTCCGGCCATCATCCCGATACCCGCAGATATCATGGCACCACCTACAGGGGAAGCCCAACCAAACGAAAGACCAGTAACCACGATACCAGCTACCACCATCACGGCTCCGAGAATGGTCTGAAATATACCGGCCTTCTTTGCACCTTCCATAACCGGTGCAATACGAATATCGCTATTCCCAGCAAGGTTCTGGTAGTCCTCAACCCCGATGTTTCTTTTTCCACGAAACACCGCGAACATCATTCCGTTTTTCTTCGCATTCATCAGGAAACTTTCCAAACCGTCCTGGTTGATACATAACGCCTTCACGGCTTCCGCTGGCGTCTGCACCGCCAGTTTATGCACGCGCCCAAATCTCGCGCCCAGCGCACCGTACAGGCGAATTGTCGTTAACCGCGCCATGGTTTTATTTCCTGAGATAAGTTTTTATGTCGGACGCATATCATCGTCCGGTCTTTGAAATAGCCGCGCGAGTACGGCGTGATGCAGGATGGTTGCCCGTAGAGATGATGAAGTATCTCACCTTCTTCGGTAATGATCCCCGCATGGTTCCACTTAGCAGATTCAACCTGCATGATGACCATGCAGCCTGGCGACGGGCCGCATTCTATGAAGCCCTCTTTCTCCCAGTTATCGAAATAGAGGTTGTCAGGATACTGGCTTTCCCACCACGGGTAATCGACCCGGAAATCAGTCAGCGTTACACCCTGGGTTGCATGCCAGTCCATGACCAGCCCCCAGCAGTCGTGAGAGCCCAGAATGAACGGGCGCCCAATAAGCGGGATGGCATCCGGCATGATTTCGGCATAATCATCGCAATCAGGTGCGTAGATACCCCATACCACGCCTGACTGGTTGCATTGCTGGCGATCGAGGTCTGAGGGGATAGTCCTAGCGCCATCGCCAGGATGCGAGTGAATGACTCGAATAATGGTCCCTGCATCCTCAGCATTTGCCCAGTGCTCGCCATCAATACGGAAATGCTCAGACGGGTTTTCATGACTGTTCGGTACCGGAATATATCGCTGACGCCGTCCTGACTGGATGACGAAGCCGCAGCACTCGCGTGGCGATTCCTCCAGAGCATGCACCCGGATAGCGTTCATTATCGTTTTGTTCATATTGAAGTCCGGTTATCGGGAGAAGAGAACAGTTGCCGGGAATCCACCAAAATCGAGGGTGGCAGTATTGGGTTCAACCAGGCCCGCACCAAATCGCTTGCGGCAATCACTGAGGCAGCCACCACATACATCCAGTGCCGGATCGGCAACCGAGTTGCCCTTGGCATCAAAGTAGGCCGTGCCGTTGTAGGTGCAACCGTCTCCACTACGGTATTGGCCACGCAACGCCCACTCGCACATCGATGTAATTTGACGGGTGGGAATAACCAGGTTCTGCAAATCCGCAGGGCTACTCAACGACCACGTAACCACCTCATCATCTTCTGAGGTTTTGGTGTCCAGCCAGAAGGTCTGGAGCGTGAACATTGTCGGGTCTGCCGTCGGGTTCACGCCGCCTGGGAAGTTAACCGCGTCCAGATAAACGGCGTAGGTGTCGATGATGCTTACCTTCGCGTTAACCATGTCCTTGAACTGTAGGCAGAGCGCAGTGATATGCCCGTCAAGGTTCGATACGCTCAGCTTCGGCTCAGCGGCCTGGTCGGTCGAGAGAGCGAGGTCAGAAATCTGGAATGGCCAGAAGTCGAAGGTCTTTCCATCCCAGATAATTGGCTTTGGTCCAAGCTTAGTTTCATCACCGTTCGCCGCATCAATCTCGGCGGACGTATGGGGAAACGGACTGTAGTGAAAGCGGTGAATGCCGCCGCTGAACTCTGAAGCATCTACTTCGACCAAGCGGACTCGACCGCCCGGCGCCAGCATTGCAGCTGTATCAATCAGTGCTGTCATGCTCCACCTCAGGCATAGACGCCGTAGGCGCGCTTAATGGTGAAGGTCAGCTCGGCGAACTTACTGCTGATCTGGTTCTTTCGCACTGAATCGGCCACGACGCGATAAAGCCCCTTCACTTCGCCAGGAGGCTCGATGATAAAAGCCTTAACGGTATGCGCCAGCAGAAAGTCACGGACGGTATTCACTTCAGAGTCAGTGCCCACATGCTTCATCGGTGCCTGAATAGCAGTCGAGTTAATGCCGTTCTCGGCTACCTGCTCATAACCATCACCGAACTGCGCAGACCTTATTGTTTGGCTGTATTCGACGGCACCAGCGCCGAGCTGCGAGTGCCAGTTGTATGTTTCAACGGCCATATTTACTCCATAAAAAAACCCAGCCAGGGCTGGGTTCATAGATTGCCAATTATGACTTTCACTTACCGCGATTCTCTTTCATTTCTTTGTACATATTTAAAGCGAATTCAAGATCATTAGCGCTACTGTCAACTTTTTCTTGGCAACGATTGAATCCGCGCAGGGGTTCTTTCCCATCACTAGCAGGTTCTTGAGATAACCCCTGGGCTTCACGCTGAACTCTGTCAGCCTCTTGTATGGCTAAATTTGGCGCGTCAATGATGCAAATCGTTTTTGGAACAGCCATTTTTGTAGATAATTTAAGATATCCCCAATAGCTTCCAGCAACTCCAAAAATAAACGACACGAGCACACCAAATAAAAAACAAAACACTCTATCTTTTGTCACCTAATACTCCTTATGGTTTTCCCATTTATATTCTTTGTCTCGGTATCGTTTGGACCATTCCCTGAGTTCGTAACAATTGGCATTTCTAATCCCGCAACCGTGAAGACTTTATTCACCATCATTCCCTGATTAATATTGTTTGCGCATAATAGCCAGGTGATGCTTTGATGTAACCTGGTGCGCATGATATTGCTCTCTCAGGATCACATTCAGGCTATTATTTTGTCTGGAATTGCCTTCCAAGCAACCCATCACTTCTGGTAGCCCTCATTAAGACCTCGGTCACTTTGGCCTCAATTTCCTTTCCTAACGCCCTTGCTGCGGCATTCCCATCTCCAGACGAGTTTGATGATGTGTTGCCCTTATTATCGACATAAATATCTATGTTGACCTGCGGTTGCCCACAGCTCCCCCCTTGGGCTCTTACCCCGAGACGACCTGATGAGTCGCGCGTGAGTGGCATGATTGCCTCCGCCCCGGCTTCAGCGAAAACGCCACCTTTGGCGAACTTAGATGCACCCTGGAATGTGAAATACTGGGGAGTGTCGTAGACACCGTTCACGTATTTACTGAGGCCCGAAGATTCATAGACTCCACCTTTAGCGTTGAACGTTACCCCTGCTGCAGCATTTGCATACGATCCACCAGGTGTGGCTCCACCTCCCGAACCACCACTTATCCATCCCATAGCTGCCTGCACCGTATAGGCCACCATGAGACGGTTCGTCACATCAAGGATCATCTTGAGCATGGATTTGCCGAATTCTTTAACTGATGCTTTGCCAGTGGTCATCAGCTCAGTCAACATGTCGCTCAGACCTGTTAGCGTGGAACTGGCAACGTTCTTAACGGCGTCGTAAGTGTTCGTGGCTGCATCAAGATATTCATTCCAGCCACTCACCGCACCTGCTTTCCAGTCTCCCCGTAATTTGTCTTCTTCAGCGTAATACTTTCTGAGAGCTGCCAGTTCTTTTTCATAACCGGCATCCTCAAGTTTACCACCACCGTTGAGCCAGCCCTGGCGAAGCTGCGCTTCTTCCATCATGCGTTGAGTTTGGCGACTGCTGAAGCCTGCACTAGCACGCAAAGCATCGGTCTTTTCCGACATCTGGGTGACGTACTTATTAGCCTGCTGTTCCAGGCCGTTAATCTTCTGCTGGGCCTCTACTTCTTTGTTCTTCTGATCCACAACCTTAGCGGCATTCAGAATGGCTTCACGGCTCGACAGGAGTGACTTCTCCTGCGCGGTCAGCGCGCGGTTTTTGGCGACCTCGTCCAGTTCCGCAAAGCGTGACTGTTGTTTGCTGAATTCGGTATTTTTGGCGTGAATATCGCCGGTCTGACGCAGCGTTTCGAGCGTTTCAGTTAGGGTTCTGGCCTGAGCGCGGTAGTTCTCCAGGGTGCGATCGCCAGAATCCAGCGTAGCTCTTGCCTCTTTGGTCTTTTTCGCAGAGTCTTCTGCAAGCTTCGAGACTGCGTTTCTCGACTCGCGGCTCGAGCCCCCTTCCCCTTTAACGCTGGCACCTCGCGCTTCGGCTTCATAGCTTGCCTGTGCATTAGGCGCAGTGACCCGCTTCCAGAGTTCATCGTAGCGTTTTTTGTTCGCTGCGATCTCTTTGTCAGCTTCCGCCCCAGCCTTTTTCATAGCCTCAACATCCATGCCGAGGAAGTCGGTTATTGCTCCGCCGCCCGGGATTTTCTCAGCCCATCCTGCAATGGTCCCAGTAAACTTGGAATCCAGAGAGGTGATGTTGAGGAACAAGTCCTTTATCGAAGCTTCAACCAGGTTGAAAATATCGATCACCTGATTTCCCCAGGCGCGGACAGTAATCCCGATATCATCAAAAGAGTCAGATGCTGTTTTCTTCAACCACTGCCAGGACTGCCCAATATTGTCGGTGGCCCTGTTGGTCTCTTCTGCGCGCTTTGCCATAACGCCAGCAAACAGGTTGATGGCTTCGTTTACCGCCGCCTGCTCCCCCTTCTGCTTACGCAACTGGATGATGTGCTTCATCATGGCTTCGTCGACAAAGCCATATTGCTCATTCAGGCTCGCTAGGCCCTTTACCGGGTCGCTGACAATCTTGCCGAAGTCTGACATTGCCGCTTTGGTGTCGCTTCCAGCCTTGCCCATGAGCGTGATGGAGGCGGTGATCTGCTTCATCTGGCTGGCGGTATATTTACCAGTGTCATTCAGCGTAACCAGCGTATCTACGGCGGAACTGATGGATGTATTTGTCTTGCCGGCGACCTCTTCAGCAGCCTCATTTAGCTGCTGCATTGAGGCGAAGCCAGCGCCGCCCATCATGATGACCGACCGGGCAACCTGGTCGAACTGTTCAGACGAACTGTATGCCGCAGCAGCCAGCAGACCAACCGTACCGACCAGACCTGCCAGCGCAATAGTGGTTGGGTTAATCATCCCGGCCATGCTGCGGATGTATTCGCCAACACCCGACAGCGCGTCCTGCACCGAGCCGAACTGGTCTTTAATCTGCCCACCCTGCTGGAGCAGGATCAGGAATGGGGACTGTCCACCAGCCAACTGCGTGGCTATATCGGTGAACTGTGCCGGAAGCGTCCGCATCGCAGCACTGTACTGGCCTACGGAGATACCGGCGCGGCGCGCGGCGGCTTCCTGCCGCGACAATGCCTCAGGCAGAACGTCAGCCACGCCAGTGAGTCGCTCACGCGTCTGGTTCAGGATGGTGTTGAAGTGCTCGAATTGAGCGCTATTGATGCGCCCTGATTCGAAGTGCGCCACCAGCTGCGCATGCTGCTCATCCAGCGAGTTAAATGCCCGAATCGTCGGGTCGATTGAGCCCAGCAGGTTTTTCAGTGCTGCGGACTGCTTCTCTGCCGCTTGGGTGGCGGCCAGTTCTGCCTGCGCTTTCGCCGCCGCTTCGCCAGTGTCGGTTAGCTTTAGGCGAGTGTCGTCCAGAATTTTGCTATACGCCTGGAACGAATCAGTATCAAGAAAGCCCTTCGCCTGGAAGTTACGCAGCGCTGCCTGCTGCTCGTCAAGCCGGTTCAGCGCCTTGTTTACTGGGTCGATGTTTTCCAGCAGCCCCCTCAGTGCAGCCTGCTGCTCTTTGATGCCTTCGCTGCCCTGCTTCGCAGACTCAGCACCGGCACGGAAAACACTGTTCAGGTCATCAGCCTTGCCGACGGCACCAGCTGCCGCCTGGCCGAGTTTATCCAGTTCATTGCTGGCCGTTTTCAGGTCGGAAACATCAGCCCGCAAAGTAATCGAGGCGATTTGGTCTGACATTATTTCGTCTCCTTATGCATTACCTTAAGTGCCTCGCTTTCCATGATTTGAAGGTCAGCCATACAGGCCGCCGCATCCTCAACCCCGTGTAACTCGAACATCCAGGGGAGAACGTTGTAATCAAGGCCGGTCACCCCGCTCGCGCCGACTCGCCACTGGGTCGCCAGGGAAGAGAAGATGGTGAAGGACCTCCACACCGAGGGCAGGATCCCCACCTCTTCCTCCACGTCCTCAGGCGTCAAACCAAAAGCGCTCAGCTCCGCGAGCGTCGGTCCCGGCGTATACAATGCTGCGGCGACCTGCCTCAGTTTTTTTCGCGGATACCCATAAGCTCTTTGGTGTAGGCCAGACCGATGCTGTCGAACGCGCGAGGATAGTTCTTCAGGAGGACAATTACGTTATCGCGGGTGAACTCGTCAGGTAGCGCCCAGCCTTCGACAATTTCCATCAGGTAGTCGGCCTGTGGCTCGACGGGGGATTTTTTACCTTCAGCTGCTTTCTGCAACTTCTCATCCAGGGTGCGCAGCTCTTCCAGCGTCTTATGGCGGAAGGTGAAGGTCAGTTTGCCGTCTTCGGCCCCAGCGCGCGGGATGCTGGCAGTAACGGAAAATGTCGGATTGGGGATCAGGGAGAATTTGGTCATTTCGGTTCCTCAGAAAAAAAGAAACCCGCCGGAGCGGGTTGAATAAACGAATACGTAAGGAGGACTTTAGCGCTTGTACAGCAGGCCGCCTGGCTTCAGCGCGTTGTGGATAGCATCGCTCACCGAGTCGCGCACCGCCTGCGTCATTTCATCGCTAAGCGCAACTTTCACCTTCACGTCATGGCTCGAAGAGGTAATGTCATTACCAATAAATGCATTGCTGATGAGCGCCTTGACATTTTCTCCTATTCGCCAGCCTTTTGATTTTTCAGGGTTATCAAGTTTACCCATGCGCACTTTAACTTCCCCATCACGACCGTAGATAGTCGTGACGTCCTGATCAAAAACAATGCGACTGAGATTAGGCTTACGCTTATCCTTCACGCGCATATGCTCCGGAAAGAATGAAGCATCACCCCTCACTGTATGGCGGCGACCTTTCAAATCATAGTGTGCGCAACCTGCCGGGCTTTTAAGTATTAGGCCGTCGTCGGTCATAGTTACGCGCATGCCTAGCATCGCCTGTTGCAGCGATAAATTTTTCATGTGGTATTTCCTTTTAGACGTGAGCCTGTCGCACGGCAAAGCCGCCGAAAGCTAACGGTTTGCCCAGGCTCACAGCTGAAAGACTTTCTTCGATGTGCGCGTGCGATGCGCATAAAAAAGCCCGGCGACCCGGGCCTGGTTGGTTAGCTGACAGTGACGGTGCACGCCGCCGAGGTAAGGGTCTTGCCTGCAGCATCGGTAACTTCGCAGGTGTAGGAGCCTGCGTCGCCGGATGCCACCGATGGGATATTGAACGTTGAAGCAGTCTTGCCCGGGATAGCCGTGCCGCCCTTCTTCCACACGTAGGTGTAAGGCGCGGAACCGCCCTGCATGACCACCGACAGATCCAGAGCTGCATTAGCAGCAACAGACTTGGTTGGTGGCAGGTCAGTCAGGAATGCCAGAGGTGTAGCGGAGGAATCGGCAATCGGGTAAATCTGCATATCCGATTCGAAGTTCATGCGCGCTTCGTTGCTTTCCACGGCGTTGATTTCGGTACGTGGTACACGCTGGAAGGATACTTTGGCGGAGTAGTATCGATCGGCTTTGCCGCGCGGGTTGTGGAACCAGACCGCTGTAGTATCGCTGGAGTCGTCCAGATCAATCAGACGTTTGTAGATAGCCAGCTGCGGGTCATGCGCGAAGGTGTAGACCTGTACCACCGCGTTTTTGAAAGTCGGGATGGTACGGGCTTTATCATCCTCCAGGAACTGCACACTGATGGTCTGCTGGTCACCGCCTTCGGTGGACAGCGTCATAACCTGAGGCATGGTGATCCACGAATCAATTTTACGCAGCGTACCTGCCCCGGTACCCGCCGGAAACTTCTTGGTGTCGGTGGTATCGAAGGCTTCCAGCACGATTTTCGTACCAGTAACTGACTTGACACGCACCACCATATTGTCGAGTTTCAGCCAGCCAGAGCTAACCTGGACGACATCGCCCGCGAGGATGCCAGCAGCCGAGGCAACGGTCAGTTCGCATTCCGTCGCATTGGATGCCGCAGTAAAGACAATCGGCGCAAGATACGCCTTGGCCACGTTTACACGCGACCCGTTAGGGATTGCGAATGCCATTGCATTCTCCTGAATTTAAGTAATAAAAAACCCACCTGGTGGCGGGTCAGTAATCAGCGCGGTACTGCATGCTGACGGGGATGGTGTAGGTGATGGAGCCGCTACTACCGTTTGGTGCAGAGGTCGGACGGTCCTGTATTGGCTGGCGAATCTGAGGCGGCCCGTTGATATAGACGGTCAAATCACCAGCCACCAGAGCGAGGCCTTCAGGAAATCCACCCGCAATCACACTGGCAAATGTTCGCGCCTTGCCGACGCCCATTCCTGCGGGGGTGACTATGTTCACATGGAAAATGCCCTGATACGTACGAAGCTGCCCAGCAAAGTCTTGCCCGATAGTTTGTGCCGGGAGTATATAGACCCTCCCGTACGGGACATCATCTGGCGGTTCAAAAATGATGTTTGGCCAGGCTATCGGCATGTCAATCGCAAGGGCGATATCAGCAAGGCGCGACTCGAGCAATTCCGCAATTAGCATTGATTGGTCACCGGCCATTACGTACCTCGCTCATCGCCTCACGAAACAGCTGCGCTGCGTCCAGTGCAGTGATACCTACCATGCCGCCGGGGGCCTGACCAGAGTGCCCGTTCTCCAGTGCCTGTGCGTATGGCAGGTTATTTGTGAAGTAAATCGAGCTGACCTGCCCCACCCTGAACACTTCAAGCACCGCCAGACCGCGGGAGTTGGAACCCTGGCCGGAGGCATCCGGAGTATCGTTGGATTGGGTCGATTGGCTATCAAACCCCACATACCAGTTGTTCTTGAAGCGCCCGCCGACATAACCATCTGGCTTTTTGATGTCCATCGAGTCGTTTACCCGTAGGCCACGTTTAAGGCGCCCGGACTTCGTCACGTTTGCTGGGTCATCGCGAAGCGCTGCGTTATGCTCACGAACGGCAGTGTTATAAGCCGACGCCGTCTGATTCACTTCCCACGTTTCAGGCTGCCCAACTGGCGACACATCGACAAGGCGCCCGAGGATTTTGATACCCGTCCGGCGCACCACCTCGTCTATCTCCTGCTTTGAGCTATCAACGAACAACTGAATGGCAGCCAGGAACGGCTGATTAGCAGAACTTGCCATAGTTACGCCCTCAGTTGGATGTTGTAGGAGATAAGCACGTCAGCAGGCTTAACCGGGTTCGGCTGTACCACGCGCCACTTTTGGCCGTCGATATCAATGATGTCACCGATGCGCACCTCAGTTTCAAACGTGGCCGCCAGCTTCTTATCGCCTGTAGCAATCAGAGAGCCGTCGATTTCACGAGTGGAGTATTCAGTGATAACGCCGGTAACGGTCGCGATAACAGGCTCGGTGGTAATCTCTTTCCCGTACTGATCGCGGGTGATGGAGCCGCCTCGAATCATTTGGTAGGATTTGCCGTTATCCTTCAGGAGACGTGTTGCCGTAGCGCGCATGCGGCGATAGTCGATTGCCATGCTACCCCCTTTCGACCCGAACCTGGTTGCCGCCCACTACAAGCCCACGCAGTGCGGAATAGAACCATGGGAATGACGGAGAAGCTTTATTCGTTCCCGGCTCATACTGGATTGTTACCGCACCCTCAACGCGCTCCATCGTCACCGCCCCACCGCCAGCGACCGACGGGGTGAGGTCAATCTCCTGCGATTCGATAGCCAGGCGACATTGAGCATCAATCAGACGCAGTGGAATAGTATCATTCGGCAGGTCAACACCATCGAAGCGCACGCCGGAACGCGGCCAGGATAGAGGCTGTGATGCGCTGGAACGCTGACCGCGCCAGGCCTTCCCTTCCAGAAAGTCCATTGCCTGCATCAGCATCTGGCCGCACTCATCATCATCTGCAGGAATGCTATATCCGCGCCCGACGGCAAATGCCCGCAGGTCTGACACGCTTGCGTAGCTGTTGAAGCCTGGAGAGTTGGGATCGGCGTCCAGCATGTTTATTCCTCCAGACGCCAGTCCAGCGCCAGCCAGTTATCGACTTCATCAGGATGAACATCAGCGCTCAACGGGCCGTTGGGAAACTCTGGAATATCACGCACCATGACAACCAGCTTAATACTAGGCTGTTCCTGCTGCTGTTCCTGCTGCTGTTCCTGCTGCTGTTCCTGCTGCTGTTCCTGCTGCTGTTCCTGCTGGGCAGGAGCATGTTCAGCGCCGTTCTGCACTGCAAGCTTTTCAGCCTCACGCTGCGCGCGCTGCTCTTTGGTTAATCCGGCCATTGGGCCTCCTGAAAAACAAAGGGGCCGAAGCCCCTGCGGTTAGCCCATGATGATGGTGGAATGTTCAGGCTGCACGGATGCCACACCCCATGCCACACCAACCTCGTAACGTACCTGGCGGTACTGGCGGTACAGCGCGATCTGGAAGGTGATGCCTGATACTGGGTCGGTCACGTTCATCACATCGTCAGCGGTGTCGCCGCCTTTTGGCATTGCCGGGGTGCGGCACGCCAGCAGGAATGCGTTGCGGTCGAATGCCATGTTTGGCGCAAACTCGCTCAGCACGGTAACGGCTGCCTGGTCGGCCAGATCCTGACGAAGACCCGGTGCGGCAATGGTGATGCTGGAGGAGGTAGCGGCCACCACCAGATACTGATTACCATCGCCGTCAAATTTCACTGCGGTCCCTACAGCGATACCACCGGTACCCGCAGAGATGGCAACGATGATGTCACCCTCTTTCTTCGCGCCATTGACCTTGTAGCCAGCAGCGGTGCTTTTCGCCGTACGCTTGATGTTGGCGGATTCATGCAAGTTGAAGCCCATCACGCGACCGATGATACCTTCGCGCAGGAGCTGGTCGGTACCAGCTTCATTCGCTTTGAACAGCACGGACTGCTTACCACGAATGGAGGCCATCGCTTCGCCGCCCAACACCATGCGCAAATCGGTAGTTGGTGCACCGTTATCGGTCAGAATTTGGCGGGCATTCGCAGCATCGGACAGATCGTCTTTAATGCTGAACGGCGTATCTTTCGGCGCACCGACAGCGCGAGATGATTTGTAGAACAGCGCAGCAAGGTCAGCATCCATTTCGTTGCTCAGCGCGCGGAAAGCTTGGGAGAACTGGTCAGCCAGGATGACGTCGTAGTTACCTGACGGCCCGATCGCCAGCTGCTCTTCACCGTTCCATTTGACCGGGGCCATTTTGGATTTGGTGATTTTGACATCCACGGTGCCGATGTTCTGATCGCCGTCGTTTGGTGCCGTTGCCGCAGGGGTGATATCAACGGTGGTGGTTTTCGGTGCCACCGGCGCGGTGACGGTCTGGTCTTTAGCCGCAGCATCAGCTTTCGCGTTGCGCGCCACGGCAGGGATGAAGCCCACCTGCTCGCGGGATACGCGGTTCAGTGCGGTGTACAGAGTAGGAATTAACCCAGTAAGCGTATTGCTCATAATCTAAATATCCTTTCGATTAATCGACGATACTGACGCCGTCGCTCAGCGCAGCCTGCTTGCCTGCGCCATCCAGAGCGTCAAATGCACCGCGTTTCATGGTTTTTTGCCCGGCCTGATGCTGCGACTGACGAGAGTCACCGCCGGTATTGCCGGACGCTTTGAGGATGTAGTCTTTCTGCGGATGCAACTCGACCAGAGATTCCAGCGCTTCGTCGAAGCCAGCCAGTTCGCCGGGCTTGGTGCGGGAGAACATTTTGTTGCCCTTCCCGTCGTAGGCCACGACCTTACCGTCTTCGATTTTGAAGTTCTGTCCGAAGTGAGAACGCACGAACTCAGCCGGGATAGCCATCTTCTCGGAAATGAACTTAGAGCCACCAAAACGGCCGCCGATCATCTCGTTATAAAGCTGGGTCTCTAGCGTCTGGCTCTTGCTGTTCGCTTCGTCCAGTTGCTGCTGGAATGCCTTGGTGATTTCGGCTTTAACCTGGTCAACGGCGCCAGCATCAATCAGTTTCTTCTGGTCGATTTTGGTCATCATTTCCAGGGCTTCGAGCGCCTTGGTCGGGTCAGTGATGCCAGCGAATTTCGCGAGACCGGCTTCCGCCGCTTCCTTCGCCTCACGGTGGGTTTTGGCTTCACCGTTTAACGAGGTGATTTTGGTCATCGCTGCGACCGCGTCGAACGGGATTTCTTTGCCGTCTTCATGGGTGTAAACCGGCATACCGTTTTCAACGACCACATTGCCGTTAGCATCAAGTTTGAGTTTCATTGTTTTGCTCCAGCCTTCCGGCCATTGGTAGTGGGTCATCCGACCCGGGCACCGCGTCGCATCCGCTTAGCGGCAGGCATAAAAAAGGCCACCCGAAGGCAGCCTTGAGTTGAATTTTGTAATACTCAGAGCTTATAGGTTATTTGCTCTGAGATTTTTGCGTCTTCTTCTGACGCCTCACCAGATAAGGCATAGGTAATCATCGCAATCATGATGAATTTGCGCTCAGCCTCAGTCAGGGTGACTGTTTTGTCTTTCTCATTTTGCATGGTTAACCCTCAAACGCCGACGCATCCACGCGGCGCAGTTCGTCCAGGGTGAGAAACTCCCCTGCATCATTAAACATCTCAGGCACCATGATTTTGCCGTCACGTAGCATCATGGCACGGGTGACGCCCAGCACCTGCTCCTGTCGAGCGTATGGCTGCCGGGTGAGCCAGTCGGCATAACTGGTATGCGCTGGTACCTGCCCGTCCATCGAGGCACGTGTAGCGCTGCTCATTTCGTCAGGCGGTATCTGCAACTCCTCCCACGATTTCGTAATGAGGATTTCACCGGACCGGCAGCAGAAATGGATTTTGCCGGGTCCGCGTAGATACGGGACCACATGCCCCAGCGGCTTGCCGTCTAGCGTGTAGAGTTTGCGGTCGCGAATGATGCACCACTGGCTGGTATGCGTATCGAGAGTTGATGACCACTGTTTGGCCTTCACGATATCGCTGTTGGCTTGGGCGAACTCCTGACGCGCTGTCGCGGCCATATGGTTCACCGCCGTGCGCGTGACTACGGACAGGTCGCGCCGGGAGGCGTTAATCACCCCATCTTCACGGTTGAGTTTCGGCGTGCCTGCAACGCGCTTAACAATCTGCTCTACCGTTTCGCCCTGGAGAAATCCGGAGCGTACAGCATTGGTGATTTTGTCCAGTCGGTCAGCTTCAAGCTTCTGCCCCCACTCCTTGAGCAATCTCCCCTGGAATGGCTGCGCCACAGCTGCGGCGTAAACCTGCTCGGGCGCAATGCTCTGGAGCGGAACATGCTTGAGGATTTGCTTCGGAATAATGCTGCTGAAAAGGTCCAGCTGATACACGGCCTCATACTCAATGTAGCGAGTCAGTTCGCGGGAAAGCGCGGCATTAACCGGTTCGTAGGCCTGCTGGTTGAGGTCCCGCACACCAGCCAACAGCGATGCCAGGCGACGGGCGCTGTACGTATCAGCTCGCTTGCCGTCCAGCAACACCAGCAATTTGGCAGCCAGGTCAGTATCCATTCTGTTCAGCAACGCAACCATGCGCCGAGCGACGCCGGTGCCGTAGCGCGTCACATAAAGGCCATGCGCTATGGTCTCGTCCTGCAGGCGGTCATTGACAGAGCGGGCCATGCTATACCTCGTCTAACGTTCTGGTATCCAGAGACGATGACTCAGCCAGCAATTCGTCCAGGACCTTCTCCGGGTCTGCATCGGCATCAATCAGGTTGAGTTTTTGCAGGGATTTAATCGCATCAATGCGGCGAAGGTCACCGCCCTGACGTAGCGACTGAATGGCCAGTGCAGCAGGAGGATTGAACTCTTTCGACTCGACATCCAACTCGGTGCGGACATCGACGTTACCACCTTCGGATTCACCGATGTACTCAGCCATAATCTGCAGGATATTGTCGATCGCATCTTCCAGGCTGGTTGCCATGGTGTAGAGCGGTGATTGCTCCTGCATCTTCTCTTCTGAGGTCTGGTCAACAGACTTGGTTGAGGTGTTGTCAGTGCGCAGCAGTTTCGCGCCTGCCTGGCGCATCTGCTCCACGAGGTCAGCCAGCGACTCTTTGCCAGCACCGATAGAGGAGCCTGTGTGCTCAACGTACTCGAGGCCCTGTTTCTGCCGATCATCGAATGAGGTCGCGGAGGAGGAACCAATCACCAGCTCTTCTCCCTGCGCCAGACCGAACACGGTAAGTATCGGCACCCGGGCGACGTGCAGGATGTTGTCCTGCTCGCTCTGGCTCTGCCAGTGTTTGACGTTCAGCAGCGCCATGTTGAGCAGCGGCGGTGAACCGCACATAAAGCCGGTGCGCTTGGTGTAGAGCGTGACCAGGGTGATATCGCGACGGGAGGTTTGCCATTCGTCGTGTAACGCCCAAGTGGCCTGCCCTTCTGCACCGGTAGACTTCCGGTAAATCTGCACCGCGCCCGGCGTCAGGAGGCGGATCTGTTCGACTTTCGTCTGCCCGAAGTCATCGCCATCCTCGACAATCACCTCTTTGATGCGCAGCTCGGTCAATACGACCTTGCCGCCGGTCATCTTCGATTTCCAGCCGATCAGCTGTCGGGGATTCAGCATCGTTACGTACGGTCGTGCGCCAGTGGCTTTCTCATCCGCCTTGGTCTTCACTTGCTCGGCGTCCACCCGTGGGTAGTCCACCAGCGCATGGGAAAGCCCATACTGCATCGCCAGGCTGAAGAACGACTGCGCCCATACATCTAGGCGGGTGCCTTCAAGGTCCACGTCTTTTGCGAACTCGCGCAGCTGATCTGGGACGTTCTCGCCTAGTTGGATGGGTTCAGCAAACACGCGCCCAACATTCTGGTTGATCGTCTCTTCGTAGGCGGGGAGAAGCGTGGCCACAGCCAGCCGCTTTTTGTAGTCTTCTTTGTCTTCTTTCGGCCAGCGCGGTAGATATTGCTCTCCCAGCTGTCGCATATAGAGCGTGCCGCCCATCAGGGCATCGTTGATATCCCACGCCTCGACCATGTTCCCATAGTCCAGATTGGGTGTTGAGATGTCAGGCATGGAGTTACATCCGTAGTTGAGTGACTTTTCCGGTGGGTTTGATGATCGGGAATTGCTTCACGATGAAATAGCCACCAGCGTCGTTTGGGTGATCGTTGTCGGCTGATTTATCCGGCTCGCCGTTTGCCGCCCATACCTGCTGTTCAAGGCTGTCGGTATAGACCGGGCAGCGAGCAACGTTAACTTTGTAGCGGCGCTCACCGTTGCCGTTGCAGAACATGGCATTCATGGAGTTAATGCGATCCTTTACCGGCGGGTTGGCGGCGTTCACCACCACACTGAATCCGGCCTGCTTGAGCTGCGCAATATCGGTGGCGCTGGCGTTATTGGACTTGCGTGAATCGCCGGAGGCATCCGGATAGATGTAAATCTGCCTAGAGGCAACATAGCGCCCGCCCTCGTAGCGCCAGAACTCTTCCTGGATACGCTTTATCATGGCTGGCGTGTCATAAACTTTTATCAATTCGCGTACCGCGCGCGGCTCGCCATTCCGTAGGACGTGGACGATGGCCGCCATTTTGCCAACGTTAAAGTCCATGCCGATATAGAGCGGTTCGCCTGCCTGTTCTTCATCAGTACAGTTATTCAGACGTCGATCGAACTGGTGATAGATGGTGCCGCTGGTCAGGTTGGTGAAGCGCCCCCTCAGATACGCCTTAATCAATTCCGGCGGGTAGGAATTCATCAGCGAAGGGATGTAATCCGCGGGTAGGTTCTTCGCGTTGTCGAACGTGCTGGCCTGAATCAGACCATACAGGGCTGAGATCTCTGGCTTTTCACGAACTGCCTTCACGAATTGCTGGTAAACGAATTTAAACCCTTCCGGCGTGGTTGTGACGTCAATACCGTTACGCAGCCCATCAACCTTGTAACGCATACGGGCGATGATTTTTCGCCATGCTTGCTGCGCTTTGGCAGCCGCCATGACATCCAGCTCATCCACCATCGCGTTACCGATTTTGAAACCAACTATCGAGCCGGGCTTCTCCATCGAGCGGCAGATTGTGGTCCCGCGGAACCGTCTCCCCTCGTAGAAGTGAACCTCTTTGTTCCCCTCATTGATTTTGACGCTTAGCCCCCAGTCAAAGGCCACCTCTTCGATCGTCGGGTAGAAGATGTCACGAATCTGCGGGTACGTCGGCGCGAAATAACCCTGGTTGATTTTCGGGTGCTCCCACATCCCTTTGCAGATGCCGCCACAACCCACCCACGTTTTACCGGAACCAAACCCGGCAACGTAGGCTTTAAACTTGTGCTCCATCGCGAGGAAGCGAGCCTGTGGGATGTTAAGTGTCGGGCTAATCCCCATCTTCTTCCCTCGCATCCACTACGTTGATATTGATCTGCACTGGTGTTGGTTCGTCATCATCACCATCACCGGCCAGCTCTTTGCGGAGTTTCTCAATCTCTAGCTGCCGGCGGTCGATTTCGATTTGCTGGAGGCGCTGCGCGAATTCGCTATCGGCCAGGCCCAGGCGCTTCATTACGGCTTCGTACATACGCTCGCGGCTGATTGCCATTATCTCGACACCATTCTTTCCCAGCTTGACGCCGGAATATGCCAAAACAGCATCAGGGGAAAGTTTCCGGGTGTCTGCGAAATATGGCTGGCCTATTCCGTCGCCATTGCAGCGCGGGCAGGCAAGGTTAGGCTCACGGGTGTGGTCATATCCATAGCCACCCACATCGACGGGCTCGCGCTTATCGCGTTCTGTAGCTTCCAGCCGCTTCTCTTCAAACTCCACGGCATCGCGCCACTGATATTGATGGCCAAAGCCCCAGCAGTAACGACACGCACCGCGGCGATATTGTGAAAGCTGGTTTGCGTCGAAGGTGGCGAGCTGCCACATCTGCGCGAGGACTTCATCGGCACTACCAAGCGTGCGTGCAATGGAAGCTTTCTGCTGCTGCGCAATGGCTTGAGCAACGTTAGGATTCGTTATGAGCTGACGACCGTAGTTTGGGTCACTATAACCAGCACGTGCAGCAGCAGAGGTGGCGTTGTTGTCCTTAAGGTACTCCGCGACAAATAAGCGCTGCTGAGCAGTAAGTCCATCATCATCCACCAGCCCATTTGCGCTTTTATCTTTCTGCGCAGTGCGCATTTTTTTCTGCGCAGGTTTTTGCGCAGTTTGCACAGAAGGTTTTTTGATATATCGACGGGCGGTAGCATATTTCAGTCCCCGCGCTTCGCACCACTCCTTCGGTGATATACCCGTTTTGGCATGCTCGGCGAGGAACTGGTGTTGCAGTGCTCCCCAGTCCGGTTTAGCCATATTCTCTCCAGAAAGTTCTTTATTTTTGATTGCTTACTTATCAATATTGCTATGAACCATTTAGCGAGGGTACATAATGAGCGATAAGGACCTTTTTAATAGTCTGGTATCCCCAGATTATCGTGAAAACTATTTAAGAGTGTTGGAGGCCAGCACCCCACCAAAAAACCAAAATTTGGCAGATGAATTCCAACGCCGTTTGATATGCTGGGTTAATGATTTTCACCGTGATTTAGAAGAAGAATATGAAGTAGGCGGGCAGCTCGCCAGCTTTGGACGTTCTATCGAGTTTCACTTTACTGACATCGGTTATTGGAACCCTTCACTCATTTCCTTCATCGGGGTACTTGATGATGGCAGCCCTGTAGAGTTAGTGCAGCACGTCTCCCAAATAAATATTCTTTTAGTCAGAAAGAAGCGTAAGGTTTTAGATGAACCAAAACGACCAATTGGGTTTGCTGCCTGGGATGAATATGATGCTTTTAAGGACAATGACTCGTGAATTGATGTTGTTAGTGACTGATGATTACACCTATTGCGATATCACCTTATCGTAGGTTCGCTCGCAGGTGCTTCCGGAAACATAACGCTCATCAGCCTCTTTTGCGAATTTTCCCGCCAGATCGTCAGCTTCGCCAAGCAACTGGGCGAGCAATATTCCGGCCTTGCCTTTTGCCGCGCTTGCTGCGGCAAGGGCGGAAATCCTGCCGGTTTCACTTGTTGTGAGTTTCCGTTGTATTTCGGCGAGCTGCTGTTGCAACCCACCGCGAGCACGCTTAGCAGCGTCAGCATCAGCCTGTACTTTTGCCAGTTCTTCATCGGCCTTCTCTCTTTCCTCATCAACGACGCGCTGGCGGCGCTGCTCTTCTGCTCTTTCAGTTACTTCACGCTGCAATGTGATGGTCGCATCCGTAAGGTCACGTTGCGCCCACTGCAATTTCCAGGATGAGTCCGCCTCCTGATACCCACGTGAATAACACCAGTACGCGGTCGCGCATAACAAAAAAGCCACCAGCAGTATTTCTACAAGTGGCTTCCAGTAAGCCTTCACTGGTCTATCCCCCAGCACGTCAACGCGCTTTCCTGGTCTCGCCGCTCTACCTGACCATAGCACCCATTTTTCTGGCCTTTGGTCAGGCGACAATCACGGCCACCGTCTTTAATCCACCAGCGAATCGCTTCACATGCACCTTTACGGTCGCCAGCGTTAATGCGCTTATAGAACGTGGATGGGAAACATTTTCCAGGGCCGATGTTGTATGGGCAGAAAGATGCGATCCCGGCTTTCTGTGGTTCGGTCAGCGATACCTTGATATTTCGCTCAACCCACGCCAGCGCCTTGTCACGTTCTATGGCGTTCACCTGGGCGCATTTCTCAGCTGACAGCCTCATACCCTGGACTACTGGCTTACCATCCACCATCGTGGCGCCACGGCAAATCGTCCAGAGCCCGCCGCCGTCGCGATATGCCGTCAGGCTGTTACCCTCTTTCTCATCCAGAAATTGGTCGAGAATCACGGGCGCGGAAGCCCCGGCAAGAATCAAACCAACGACCGCTGCGCTTAGTTTATTCTTCAGATTTGGTAGCATACCCATTGCGCCGATCCTCCCGCTCTTTCCAGCGGAAATACCAGTTCACTGCACAAGTGATTACCGTACATGCGATACCGACAATAATTGCCCAGTCGCTCAGGCTTAACCCTGCAATTCTGTCGGCCAACATCCAGGACACCTCTTTTGCTGTTTTAGCTGTTTCGGCATATGCCTTCGCTGATACACCGCAGCCGGTCAGCGTGGTTCCTGTTCCATATGAAAGTCTGCTGTAAATGGTGCTCATTCTGGTCATAGCCTCACCTCCGATTTTTCGGATGGCGCTGTGTGTGTTTGAAAAGTGTCAGGCTTCACGGGCTGGATTTATCAACAAAGCACGTAGCGGATGATTCCCGCGAGGCCTGAAATAGAAAAGGCCGCCCGTAGGCAGCCCAGAATGCAGAAAGCCCCGGCATTTGTTGCCGAGGCTCTTAAATTTTTTCTTCAACGGTGAACATACAATGCCCATCGTTAGAACAAATTAACACGGATTCGGGAAAAGTAAATATCTCATCGCGTTATTTTTTTGAGCTGAGCTTCAGCCCACGCCTCCTCGATATCGAATTTGGTGATTAGCTCGTCGAAGAATGGCTTAACCGACTTCTTCCAGGTATCCAGTGTGATAGCGTCCGTTATCTTACAAATGGCGTTATGCACCTCAGTGGAGAGGATCCGCTCATAGCCACGCCCGCCGCAACGCTTACAGTTACCCATAACCGGCACGCCCTGCTTTTCCGTTTCATCCTGATTCACCACCTGGCCCCGTCCATGGCAGTCATTGCAGGCGGCACTGAGCCCCCCTTTACCCTGGCACTTTTGGCACAGCACTCGCACCTGCTCCCGGACAGATTTAACCTCTTCCCAGTCTGACGGCGAGACCCCCTTTGTTACCTTGACCCATTTTGGCGGCTTGCCGTCCGGATAAGTTACTTTGTTGGTGAATACCTCGGCATCGATGAATCCAACCCCGCTGCAGCAGTCACATGTTTTTTTACTGGAGGCACTGCGGGAATAATCTTCAAACGCGAATGTGGCCAGAACCTGAACCACCTGAGGTTTTATGTTGAAGTTGAGCTTTCGCAGCGCAGCTACTTTGTCACATTTGGTCATCGCGTACTCAGCCAGCAGACCGATCGCACGCTCCCTGTCATTATTGCTTATACCCATCTTTCCGAGGAAAGCGCTATACCCCATGGCGGCGCGTTCCTGAGTCATGCCCATTGCCGCCATAATGTCGGTGCCAGTCAGTGAATCAGAGGCGGTAGCACGCGGAGAATCGCTAATCAGGGTGGATTTTGCAAAGTGGTATTTCACTGTGTTTTCGAGGTTCATAGCGCTTCTCCAGCATAATTTTTCACGTAATTCTTCAGTATTCGGTAATCCGTCAGCACAGAGCCCGGAAAGTGGTATAAGCGCAATCGTTGCCAACGAACGCGGAGGTGATCGGCAAAATAGGATTCGAATGTCATGCTGCCTCCTGCTTTTTCAGCGCGCGCAGGTCCGCCAGCGCGGTCAGTCTGATTTCCTTCAGTTCTTCAATAGTCCAACGATGCGGAGCGTTATTGTTCTCGAGCGCTAGTACCAGCTCTTCGCCATAACGTTCCACCAGCGCGGCTCGGTATGCTTCGATATTCCCGGATTTGTAGACGTTGCAGACATCACATTGAAGATGGATGTTGAAGCGAGTGAAGCGCAGATGCCCGGCGGCTGCCGTGGTCCGGTAATGGCCAGCATGCCAGGCGAACGCCGTTTTAGTTCCGCAGGAAATGCAGCCCAGCCCTTCTGCCAGTTCGGTCTCGCGACAGATGTCGTTTACTGCGCGCTGCGTCAGGTCCACCCAGTGCTTCAATGGCTTAACCGCTGCTTTGCGCTGGCGCCAGGCGGCACGTTCTTTCTTCTCAGTAGCACGCTGTTTGGCAGACTCTTTGCGCTGAGCATCTTCACGGGCCTTTCTGGTCTGCTCTTTGCCGACTGCGCTGGCGCACTCATAACCGCAAACCGTCTGCGTATCGCGCACCGGGTGGAACCACTGGCGGCATTCTTTATTGGCGCACTTGCGGCGAGGTAACTTTGCCATGCTCAACCCCACACCCTGTTTTGCCAGACCTTACTCGGGCGCGGAGCTTTCTCGCTTTCCGGCAACTGCACGCTGACAGTCCAGGTGATGTTGTCGCGATTCAGGCTGCGTTCTACCGTGGTGCCACGACGACGGTAACTGGCCACCAGCTCGTCGGCCTGCTCGGTTGTGCATTCATAATGGTGAAACCATGAATATCTCATCGCCATCACCCCGCAAAGCTCATGAGCTGCGATGCGGCGTTTTCCGCTTCACGCTGGTCCTTGAAAGCCCGGGATAATACCCAGCGCCACAGAACATCTAGCGCGGCTTTGTACAGCTGCTGGAACTCGGTTTCGTCCATGTTGGCAAAGGCGATACTGCGGGGATGTTTACGAAGAGTTCCGTCAGGTAATTGAATGGCGTCGTAGTGGCCGGACTCGACAATCACCCAAGCACGGTACGCGTCATAGGATTTGCAGATGCTGATACTGCCTGCGCGCTTATCGGCGATACGGTCCAGATACTGCTCGGCAGCATCCAGCAGTGCGCCTTCGTTTCCACCAAATGCCGCGAGGAATTTAGCGTACCCGGTCACCAATTTACGTTCATTGGAAGAAATCGCCCCACCGGTGGGTTCCCAGTATTCAAACCCGAGATTCAGGAGCGCAAAGAAACGGCGATGGAATGCTGGATTCCTCACCTGACGAAATTCGGCTACCAATACGGCACCAAGTTTGATTTTTGATTGCAGAATATCGCTGGTCTCCGGCGTAGCGGGGATCAGAATTCCTGAGGACTGCTTAATGAGTTGTAGTTCGTGCGCCATGGTTTCTCTCCGTGGCGCAGTAGGTTACGGTTGTTCAGACCGTTGATTTCATATTATCAGAAGGTGGTGTTACCCGGTAGCCGAGACGGCGGATAAATTGCACAAAACCATTGGGAGTAAAGACTTCTTCATCATCGAGCAAAGGTCGCATTGATACCATTCCATTAACGCGATAAATCAGATGCCTGCCAGATGAAGGAAAGCTAAACATAACACAACCATCAGAACGTCTGACAAGGTCGTACCAATGATCATCTGATGCCTGCAATGCTGAATTACTCACTTTTTATTCTCCCTTCAATCGACACAGACGTGGTTAAAAATTGTCGGCAACAGCATCAAAGGGATACACATTTTCGGTATTCTGTTATCTGCGCGCCGGCTAACCCAAGTTCAGTAAAACCAGTCGTCGGCGCTTTCCCATGTTTCCTGCAGGATTTCCTCCACCTTCGTTTTATCGCCCTTGTCGCCACCGAAAACAGTCAGGCTATCACCGCCAGCCCTGCGGATAACCAGAGAACAATTTTCATATTGATTCTGAAGTCGTTTAAGCAACTCTTTCTCAAGTGCGGGTATGGCGCCGCGCGGCAGGTCTTTTGATTTGTTGATGGTAAGTTCTATCTTCATAATTCCCTCTACACCAATATACTGTACATTCATACAGTATACCTATTGAACCTCATATTCAAGTAGTTAATAGCACTTTTCGCCAAAGCCATGCCGTTGTATCTGCTAAGTTTTTCCGAGTATTCGGAGTTTACTAAATCAAATTGGCAAAACTGTCCAGACAAGAAAAAACCCGCAAAAGCGGGCTTTTCGACAGTAAGATAATGGATATCCTAGCGGGAGGGGTATGGGGGCAACATCATCCAGTATTTAGGATTGACTTCCGCTTTTTTATCGAATCTACCATCATCGAGGTAAAACCATCCTTCGGTCTTGTACATAGCCAGTTCATAAACTCTATTTACATATGCCAATACTGGCAGTCCTCTTGGAGGAAATCCGCTTTCCCATTGGCGTTTTTGAGGAAGTTTATCTCGGTAGAAGCTTAACCTTTCCTTGAAAAAATCCTGCAAATAGGAAGGTTGCATGCTTGCAACCTCCTCAATGGGTACAAACTGTTCTAGCCACTCTTTGAATGCAACTCCTGAAGCCGCCAAATCAACGTTAACCTTGTCCTGCTCTTCTTTCGATTTTGCTGCGATGTTGAAATCAGACATGATGAATCCCCCTCGTTGCTTTGAGAGGGATTATACATCAATCAATGCCAGGTAAATTTCCATGGGTGACTGATACGTGCCTTTCGAACAGCTTCATCGATCTGATCTTGCGTAGGCAAATCGCCATGACATACGATGATGGCATGTTCTGGTGTGCATTGAATTGGAGTAAAATTAAGGTATGGATAATCTACTTCACTCTTCCCTCTCACGACCCCCATTTCACTATAAGTTACTTGTCTGCCTAGATTTATAACTTTAAATGAATCTGCTACATCCCCGTTCATACCATGACCAAACATAATGATTACGGACATTACACTCCCCTTCGTGAATTAGGTTCAAAGGAAGGTTATCAAGATATGCAACCAATAGGAAATTATTTACAATTAAATAGTTAAATATTTCAATAACTTAATATTAAATCATTCTATTTATGCGGCGATTTCTTTCTGCTGACAAAGTTCCGGTAAATTGGCTCGAACCAATGCTTCAGCGAACGGCGGTGGCACCGCGTTACCGCAGCGGGCAACCTGCTTGTCCTTCGCGTACTTCTTCCCCTGATAGTCTTGGTCGATGATGTACCACTCTGGGAAGCCTTGCGCGCGGTATAGCTCGTGTGGTTGCAGCATACGCATGCCAATATCAACTATGCGGTAAGTTATGCCGCCAATTTTCACCAGCCCGTCGCAATCCTCGCCGCAGTATTCCCGCAGAAACTCAAGCGTCTGCTGCGCGCGATGTTCGTCGTATTCATCGACCGCAAGAGTGGTTTTCACCTCCCCTACGTGCAGCCCGCCTGCTGTCACTGTTGGCATTGGTTCACCGGTTGGTTGTCCGTCCCGGCAGGTGCCGCGCAGTTTTACCAGGTGAGAGGTTATTGCAGCATGATGATTTCCCGTCGTTATGGTGTGAGCCGGATTGTCCAGCGTACCGCCAAGATGACCAGTGTTATTGACCATCAAATGCGCAGCGACAACTGCGTGGTGATCAACCGTGGTAACTGAATGAACAGGCTCATCTAAACCGATGCCCGGTCCCGAGTAGTTACCGCCGTAGTGCTTCGCAAGGAACGCGCTCACCGTCGCGAATTTATTACCACCTGCAGTAACGGTCCCCAGCGGGTTATCCAGTCGCAGCACACGCGGCTCCTGTCCTCGACGTTCGCCATAACCCATCTGGATCAACGTGGGTGTTACCAGTTGAGATTTGCCGCCACCGCCGGCGGTGATGGTTGCGCTCGGTTCGTCTGCCCGGTGGCCAACGCTGGCACCGAACTGACGGCCAACAAATGGTGCAATGGCAGCCTCAACGATCCCGAGTGCATGCCCATTCCCGCCCGGGCGTTTTGACGTACCAGCGGTTACCGTCGGGACAGGTTCGGTAACCGGCTGACCGGTTGCGCCAGTGCGGAATTTTGTAAGGTGCGGTACGGCTAACGCGTAACCGTGGGTTTTAGTAATGGTTTGCAAAGGCTCGCCCAGCGCCTGACCACGGAAACAGTCATAACTCGTTTTGTTGCTGGTGTGATTGCATTTCACGATGAACGGCGATGCACTGTCGATTACAAAGCGCTGTATACCGCGCGCGATGCGCTTCAGGGTATTTTCTGCCAGCGGTTTTTTGCGGTCGAAAATCGACGGCGCCGGAATTGTCCAGTCGATACACTCCGCAGCTGTACGCCATGGCGCCAGCCTGCCAGCCTGAACCGCAGGCGATGTCGGCTCCCCATGCGTTGGTTCCGGCCACACAATCGGCTTCCCATCGCGGCGCATGACCATGAAGAAGCGTTTACGAATAGTTGGCGCGCCGTAGTCACATGCACGCATTTCGCGGGAATCAACCTCATATCCAAGGCCATTTACCAGGCGAAGTGCGTCACTGCTGTTCGGTGCGATACCGAGGAAATCACATGCTTCCGTCAGCGCTGGATGAGCAGATTCAATACCTGCGCCCAGCATCCCAACGAATGCAGCAAAGGTTTCACCGGCACGTTTCGGATCTGGACGTTGATCGCCATTTTCATCAATCAGCAATGGCCCCCACGTTTTGAACTCTTCCACGTTCTCAAGCATCATCACTCGAGGGCGAACCGCCAGCGCCCAGCGAAGCACAATCCAGGCAAGCCCACGAATTTCCCGCGCAACGGGCTTTGAGCCTTTCGCTTTACTGAAATGGCGACAGTCAGGCGAGAACCATGCCAGGCCAACGGGATTGCCAGCGGTCGCTTGTTTTGGATCGATATCAAAAACAGATTCGCAATAGTGCAGCGTGTCCGGGTGATTGGTCGTGTGCATCGCCACCGCGTTCACGTCGTGGTTGATTGCGATATCAACACTGCGGCCGATTGCCATTTCAATGCCGGTTGACGCACCGCCACCACCAGCAAAATTATCAACGATGATTTCTCTCACGCGTATTTCTCCATGGCGATGGCCAGTGACTGTGCCGCTGCAATGATGGCCGGTACCGGCATTTGTTCCAGCCACATGCGGTTGATGTGATGTTTCAGGCGGCGCTGGTGATGTGCCGGGAGATCCCCGGTACTTTCAACCTGGCTGTAAACCATTCCCACTTCTGCAGGCCAGACGGTTTCCTCTACATCCACCAGCAACATACTTTCCAGTTCGACGATACGCTTCGTGGCGTATTCCAGTTGCGGTTCCATCATTCCTCCTTGAATCCGACACCAGCTACTCGCAGAGCATGCTCAATGTCGAATCGGGAAAGCCATGTTCCTCCGTCTTTCGGGATCATGACGCCTCTTTCAGATTCGTTAATCGGATGCCCAGGTCGGACGTTGTACCCTGCCGGCAGCTTCACGGTAACAGTGCGTGCCGTCATCACCTCATCAATCACCTTCAGCATATCAGCGAGAATGTAAGCTCTGTTCCCGCCGTTTTGGTACTGGCTATTACGCACAAGGTATTCTCGTATCTGGTGCAGGCGATCGAGTGATACAGGACCGTGCGCCGGATGGTTGTTGGGGGTCATACTGATACTCTCCCGTAAAATGCCAGAACCCGCTTCATCGCCGGACTTGTACGGCAAACAGATGCGACCATGTTTTTTTTCATGCTCGATTTAAACTGCTTGATATTCAGCTCCCCGCCGGTCTGAAGTGAATAGACCGGGCGATGCGGCTCACCAGCGCGGATTACTACCGCCCTGCGTACCAGGTGAAGCAGCAGGTTGTGTGCCTTCTTGCAGTCGCATCCCAACAGGTTCTGAACCTGACGCGGCGTGATGGTCTGGTTAACCCGAAGGTAATCGACAATTGCCCACAGTGATTTGCTTGCCATAGTGATATTCCCTCAAGGTTATTTAACGATCCGGAGATGGCTAACGTTCTTGCGATAGCTGCCCCAGTCAAAGTTCACCCACATTCCGCCATCCATCTGGAGACGGTCGATAACCCGCGCGCCCAACGCTCCGAGAAGTTCTTCGTGGTTCAGGTTCGTCAGGATCCCCACCGGACGCATCGACGACAGGCGACGGTCAATAACCTGATTCAGAATGACTTTCTCGCCGTTGCTTCCGCGCTGAATACCGACTTCATCCAGGACCAGCAGATCAACTTTGCATAGGTCATCCAGCAATGCGGCCTCTGACTGACCACCGTCGTAGCACTCGCGAACGCGTAGCATCAGGTCAGGGATAGTCACGACCAGCACGCTATGCCCGCCAGAAAGCAGATGATTTCCGATTGCTGCAGCGAGATGGTTTTTCCCGGTACCAGGGCCACCGCTAAACACGAAGCTCGCGAACCCAGCACCGAAATTCTGTGCGTAGCTCTTTGCCATCGTGAAGGCCTTGCGCTGTTGCTCACCGGATACTTCGTAGTTGGCGAACGTGCAGCTGCGATGCAGGCTCTGGATGCCAGAGCGACCGAAGATTTTGTCTGTACGCGCTTTCTGATTCAGCTTGTCGAGCTCTTCGCAATGTTTCAGTCCTTCTTCCCGTTGCCACGCCAGAAGCTCTGCTGCGCTGGTGAACTTAGGCTGAACGCCTGGCGGTATGAGTTTTTTCAGGCGCTCAAGAGCACTGCCGGAATTAACAATGTTTTTCACCGTTACCCCCTGAATCCGGTTGGGATGGTTTTATCTGGCTCAGAAATTCGGTTGGGATCTCGCTGTCCAACATGGACGGTCCTTTGGCCGTGACCACGCGATTGCAACAGACTGTTGGCAAAGGTCTGCTCCCAAGCCAACTGGTGTTTAACCTTGCCGTCAGGTATCCAGTAATCACGGAATTGCTGAAGTTCTTCAGCGGTGTAACCCGGCTCAGTGCCGACGTTCTTACCCCAGAGCGCAGCCTGACGCACGAAGTCTGGAGACGGGGTCCATGAGTCAGTGATCGGAAATTTACCCAATGGGCCAAAATCCAGACCGGGCCCAAAATCCTCGTTCTGAGGTTTGGGAGGGATAGCTGGCAGAGGTGGGTGATTTCCAGAAATATCATCCCCAGAATGACTTCCGCCCGCGCGTTCTCTCTCTGGGTTTAGATCTTCTCTTCTCTTCTCTTCTCTGTGGTTACGCGTTACGTTATTAGTAACGTTACTCGTTACGTTACTTTCCTGGAGTTTTTTCCGTTCACGAAACTCCTTCTGGCGCTGCGCATTTGTCTTGGCCGTAGCTGAGCGCATATCACCTGACGTATTGTATTCATTGAAGTTTGGAAGAATGACGCAGTTATTCTCCGCATCATAAATGGCCCAGCCTACGGTTGATAATTCAGCCCCAAAACCGGGTACTCCGACAATATCATCGATATCAGACAGGTCTGCATTTTCAAATACACCGTTACGCGAGTGTTCATTTGCCGCAGACCAAAACGCTACTAGTAACGACACCGTAACGTTACGGGTTACGTTACGCGTTACAACGTCTGATAACGTGGTGTTATGCGAAAGTGTGAACATTTTTCCCACCTCCGGTGAACGCTCCAGTATTCGCGCAATTCCGTTCACCTTCGGGCTGGTGACCAG
>NZ_JAOWIA010000040.1:0-28901 GCF_030332345.1 Citrobacter sp. Cpo221 | reverse complement strand
GCATTCGACCAGATCGATAACGCGCCGGAAGAAAAAGCTCGTGGTATCACCATCAACACTTCTCACGTTGAATATGACACCCCGACTCGCCACTACGCACACGTAGACTGCCCGGGCCACGCCGACTATGTTAAAAACATGATCACCGGTGCTGCGCAGATGGACGGCGCGATCCTGGTTGTTGCTGCGACTGACGGCCCGATGCCGCAGACTCGTGAGCACATCCTGCTGGGTCGTCAGGTAGGCGTTCCGTACATCATCGTGTTCCTGAACAAATGCGACATGGTTGATGACGAAGAGCTGCTGGAACTGGTAGAAATGGAAGTTCGTGAACTTCTGTCTCAGTACGATTTCCCGGGCGACGACACTCCGATCGTTCGTGGTTCTGCTCTGAAAGCGCTGGAAGGCGAAGCAGAGTGGGAAGCGAAAATCATCGAACTGGCTGGCTTCCTGGATTCTTACATCCCAGAACCAGAGCGTGCGATTGACAAGCCGTTCCTGCTGCCTATCGAAGACGTATTCTCCATCTCCGGTCGTGGTACCGTTGTTACCGGTCGTGTAGAGCGCGGTATCATCAAAGTTGGTGAAGAAGTTGAAATCGTTGGTATCAAAGAGACTGCTAAGTCTACCTGTACTGGCGTTGAAATGTTCCGCAAACTGCTGGACGAAGGCCGTGCTGGTGAGAACGTTGGTGTTCTGCTGCGTGGTATCAAGCGTGAAGAAATCGAACGTGGTCAGGTACTGGCTAAGCCGGGCTCTATCAAGCCGCACACCAAGTTCGAATCTGAAGTGTACATTCTGTCCAAAGACGAAGGCGGCCGTCATACTCCGTTCTTCAAAGGCTACCGTCCGCAGTTCTACTTCCGTACTACTGACGTGACTGGTACCATCGAACTGCCGGAAGGCGTAGAGATGGTAATGCCGGGCGACAACATCAAAATGGTTGTTACCCTGATCCACCCGATCGCGATGGACGACGGTCTGCGTTTCGCAATCCGTGAAGGCGGCCGTACTGTTGGTGCGGGCGTTGTTGCTAAAGTAATGAGCTAATTATTGATTAATTAGCTTTGAGCTTAAAAAGGGCGCTTCGGCGCCCTTTTTGCTACCTGCAATTTAGTCGTTGTCATATTTATTCGCATTTTTTATTCATTCTCCCGCCGCGTAAATCGCGTTGTGCTATTGTAATCATAACTATTCTCATTTACACTTTGCGCAGAAATTGAACGGGAGCGATCATGTACGTTTGTTTGTGTAATGCGATAAGTGATAAAAAAATACGTCAGGCTGTTCGCCAGTTTCATCCTCAGTCCTTTCAGCAATTACGTAAATTTATTCCTGTTGGAAATCAATGCGGTAAATGCATTCGTGCTGCCCGCGAGGTCATGCAGGATGAATTAACACAAATGCCAGAATTTAAAGAGATCGCCTAAGTCACACTCTTTTTTTTGACATCCCTGTAGCCCCATCTACGCTCTAAGAGTGGAAGCGGAGGGACTATAAAATGAAAGGTGATGTTAAAATCATAAATTATCTCAATAAACTATTGGGAAATGAGCTTGTCGCGATCAACCAGTATTTTCTCCATGCTCGTATGTTTAAAAACTGGGGACTGACTCGCCTCAATGATGTTGAGTACCATGAATCTATCGATGAGATGAAACACGCTGATAAATATATCGAGCGTATTTTATTCTTAGAAGGGATCCCGAACTTGCAGGATCTTGGCAAGTTGGGTATTGGCGAAGACGTTGAAGAGATGCTGCAATCCGATCTTCGACTCGAACTCGATGGTGCTAAAGACTTGCGTGAAGCCATTGCCTATGCCGATAGCGTTCATGATTATGTCAGCCGGGATATGATGATTGAGATCCTGACTGAAGAAGAAGGGCATATTGACTGGCTCGAAACCGAGCTGGACCTGATTGCAAAACTTGGCTTACAAAATTATCTGCAATCGCAAATTAAAGTCAGTGACTAAGCGCCCAGTATCATACTTACCAGGCCAATAACAAAACCCGCAGCCGTCAGATATGGCCCAAATGGCAGCGGGTTTTTTAGTACCTGTTTCCCGTAACGGACGCAGGAAATCCCGGTGAGGCAACATGCCATACCCGCGGCAAGTAAAACCAAAAGTGGTAATGATTCCCAGCGATGCCATGCGCCTAGTGCGGCAAGAAATTTGACATCGCCAAAGCCTAACCCTTCCTGTCGGCATATCAAACGATATCCCCAGTAGAACAAAGCAAATACCCCATAACCCGCTACAGCACCCCAAAGCGCGTCGGATAACTGTTCAGGTCTGCAGCATTGATGATAAATAAGACCGCCCCACAAAAGAGGGCAGGTAAATTTGTCGGGCAGCAACCCGGTACGTAGGTCGTGGACTAAGAGCAACCCTGATAGCAAAACATAAATCAACAGAAAGGGGAGGTCGATGTACATGGGCAAGCCTTATCTGGTAAAGAGTTTACCTTCAGGTAAACCTGGCGGCCCTACAAGCCCGGGATGTGGGTTATGGATGCTCTCTTCCACGGAAAACGCGTTGCACCGCAGGACATACAATCAGAGTGGAAGGAGCGCCGCATTTGTGAACGAGTGATTAATTTCTACGCGGCACTTGCTTAAGACTGAGATTTACGTATAATGCGCGGGCTTGTCTAATATTGACAGCGGTTCGATATGAGCCACCGGTACTGCGAAAGCAATACCAGACAATGTTCCCAATCGGGGAACTCTGTAAGAACGGTTACACTCTCCCATCAATCGTAATGGGTTTGAGGAGTAACTATTTCGTCTATAAAATAATTGGAGCTCTGGTCTCATGCAGAACCAAAGAATCCGTATCCGTTTGAAAGCGTTTGATCATCGTCTGATCGATCAATCAACCGCGGAAATCGTCGAGACTGCCAAGCGCACTGGTGCGCAGGTTCGTGGTCCGATCCCGCTGCCGACCCGCAAAGAGCGTTTCACCGTTCTGATCTCCCCGCACGTCAACAAAGACGCGCGTGATCAGTACGAGATCCGTACTCACAAGCGTCTGGTTGACATCGTTGAGCCAACTGAAAAAACCGTTGATGCTCTGATGCGTCTGGACCTGGCTGCCGGTGTAGACGTGCAGATCAGCCTGGGTTAATCAGGTCATCGAGCGATTGAGAGGTTGATACAATGATTGGTTTAGTCGGTAAAAAAGTGGGTATGACCCGCATCTTCACTGAAGATGGCGTATCTATCCCAGTAACCGTTATCGAAGTTGAAGCAAACCGCGTTACTCAGGTTAAAGATCTGGCTAACGATGGCTATCGCGCTGTTCAGGTTACCACCGGTGCTAAAAAAGCTAACCGCGTAACTAAGCCGGAAGCTGGCCACTTTGCTAAAGCTGGCGTAGAAGCTGGCCGCGGCCTGTGGGAGTTCCGTCTGGCAGATGGTGAAGAATACACCGTTGGTCAGAACATTAGCGTTGAACTGTTTGCTGACGTTAAAAAAGTTGACGTAACCGGTACCTCTAAAGGTAAAGGTTTCGCTGGTACCGTTAAGCGCTGGAACTTCCGTACCCAGGACGCTACTCACGGTAACTCCTTGTCTCACCGCGTTCCGGGTTCTATCGGTCAGAACCAGACTCCGGGCAAAGTGTTCAAAGGCAAGAAAATGGCAGGTCAGCTGGGCAACGAACGTGTAACCGTTCAGAGCCTGGACGTAGTACGTGTTGACGCTGAGCGCAACCTGCTGCTGGTTAAAGGTGGTGTTCCGGGTGCGACCGGTTGCGACCTGATCGTTAAACCAGCTGTGAAGGCGTAAGGGGATAGCAATGGAATTAGTATTGAAAGACGCGCAGAGCGCGCTGACTGTTTCCGAAACTACCTTCGGTCGTGATTTCAACGAAGCGCTGGTTCACCAGGTTGTTGTTGCTTATGCAGCTGGTGCTCGTCAGGGTACTCGTGCTCAGAAGACTCGTGCTGAAGTAACTGGTTCAGGCAAAAAGCCGTGGCGCCAGAAAGGTACCGGCCGTGCGCGTTCAGGTTCTATCAAGAGCCCGATCTGGCGTTCAGGTGGCGTGACCTTCGCTGCTCGTCCACAGGACCACAGTCAAAAAGTTAACAAAAAGATGTACCGCGGCGCGCTGAAAAGCATTCTGTCCGAACTGGTACGTCAGGATCGTCTGATCGTTGTCGAATCATTCTCTGTAGAAGCGCCTAAAACTAAGCTGCTGGCACAGAAACTGAAAGACATGGCTCTGGAAGATGTGCTGATCATCACCGGTGAGCTGGACGAAAACCTGTTCCTGGCTGCGCGCAACCTGCACAAGGTTGACGTACGCGATGCAACTGGTATCGACCCGGTTAGCCTGATCGCCTTCGACAAAGTCGTAATGACTGCTGATGCTGTTAAGCAAGTTGAGGAGATGCTGGCATGATTCGTGAAGAACGTCTGCTGAAAGTGCTGCGCGCACCGCACGTTTCTGAAAAAGCGTCTACTGCGATGGAAAAAACTAACACCATCGTTCTCAAAGTTGCTAAAGACGCGACCAAAGCAGAAATCAAAGCTGCTGTGCAGAAACTGTTTGAAGTCGAAGTCGAAGTCGTTAACACCCTGGTAGTTAAAGGGAAAGTTAAACGTCACGGACAGCGTATCGGTCGTCGTAGCGACTGGAAAAAAGCTTACGTCACCCTGAAGGAAGGCCAGAATCTGGACTTCGTCGGCGGCGCTGAGTAAGTCGGAGGAGTAATACAATGGCAGTTGTTAAATGTAAACCGACATCTCCGGGTCGTCGCCACGTTGTTAAAGTGGTCAACCCAGAGCTGCACAAGGGCAAACCTTTTGCTCCGCTGGTTGAAAAAAACAGCAAATCCGGTGGTCGTAACAACAATGGCCGCATCACCACTCGTCACATCGGTGGTGGTCACAAGCAGGCTTATCGTATTGTTGACTTCAAACGCAACAAAGACGGTATCCCGGCAGTTGTTGAACGTCTTGAGTACGATCCGAACCGCTCCGCGAACATCGCGCTGGTTCTGTACAAAGACGGTGAACGCCGTTACATCCTGGCCCCTAAAGGCCTGAAAGCTGGCGACCAGATTCAGTCTGGCGTTGATGCTGCAATCAAAGCAGGTAACACCCTGCCGATGCGCAATATCCCGGTTGGTTCTACCGTTCATAACGTAGAAATGAAACCAGGTAAAGGCGGTCAGCTGGCACGTTCCGCTGGTACTTACGTTCAGATCGTTGCTCGTGATGGTGCTTATGTCACCCTGCGTCTGCGTTCTGGTGAAATGCGTAAAGTCGAAGCAGACTGCCGTGCAACTCTGGGCGAAGTTGGCAATGCTGAGCATATGCTGCGCGTTCTGGGTAAAGCAGGTGCTGCACGCTGGCGTGGTGTTCGTCCTACCGTTCGCGGTACTGCGATGAACCCAGTCGACCACCCACATGGTGGTGGTGAAGGTCGTAACTTTGGTAAGCACCCGGTAACTCCGTGGGGCGTTCAGACCAAAGGTAAGAAGACCCGCAGCAACAAGCGTACTGATAAATTCATCGTACGTCGCCGTAGCAAATAATTTTAGAGGATAAGCCATGCCACGTTCTCTCAAGAAAGGTCCTTTTATTGACCTGCACTTGCTGAAGAAGGTAGAGAAAGCGGTGGAAAGCGGAGACAAGAAGCCCCTGCGCACTTGGTCCCGTCGTTCAACGATCTTTCCTAACATGATCGGTTTGACCATCGCTGTCCATAATGGTCGTCAGCACGTTCCGGTATTTGTTTCCGACGAAATGGTCGGTCACAAACTGGGTGAATTCGCACCGACTCGTACTTATCGCGGCCACGCTGCTGATAAAAAAGCGAAGAAGAAATAAGGTAGGAGGAAGAGATGGAAACTTTAGCTCAACATCGCCATGCTCGTTCTTCTGCTCAGAAGGTTCGCCTTGTTGCAGACCTGATTCGCGGTAAGAAAGTGTCGCAGGCTCTGGATATTCTGACCTACACCAATAAGAAAGCGGCTGTACTGGTTAAGAAAGTCCTGGAATCTGCCATTGCTAACGCTGAACACAACGATGGCGCTGACATTGACGATCTGAAAGTTACGAAAATTTTCGTAGACGAAGGCCCGAGCATGAAGCGCATTATGCCGCGTGCAAAAGGTCGTGCAGATCGCATCCTGAAGCGCACCAGCCACATTACTGTGGTTGTGTCCGATCGCTGAGACTCTGGAGACTAGCAATGGGTCAGAAAGTACATCCTAATGGTATTCGCCTGGGTATTGTAAAACCATGGAACTCAACCTGGTTTGCGAACACCAAAGAATTCGCTGACAACCTGGACAGCGATTTTAAAGTACGTCAGTACCTGACTAAGGAACTGGCTAAAGCGTCTGTATCTCGTATCGTTATCGAGCGTCCGGCTAAGAGCATCCGTGTGACCATTCACACCGCTCGCCCGGGTATCGTTATCGGTAAGAAAGGCGAAGACGTAGAAAAACTGCGCAAAGTCGTAGCGGATATTGCTGGCGTTCCTGCTCAGATCAATATCGCCGAAGTGCGTAAGCCTGAACTGGACGCAAAATTGGTTGCTGACAGCATCACTTCTCAGCTGGAACGTCGTGTTATGTTCCGTCGTGCTATGAAGCGTGCTGTACAGAACGCAATGCGTCTGGGCGCTAAAGGTATCAAAGTTGAAGTTAGCGGCCGTCTGGGCGGCGCGGAAATCGCACGTACCGAATGGTACCGCGAAGGTCGCGTACCTCTGCACACTCTGCGTGCTGACATCGACTACAACACCTCTGAAGCGCACACCACTTACGGTGTAATCGGCGTTAAAGTGTGGATCTTCAAAGGCGAGATCCTGGGTGGTATGGCTGCTGTTGAACAACCGGAAAAACCGGCTGCGCAACCTAAAAAGCAGCAGCGTAAAGGCCGTAAATAAGGAGCGTCGCTGATGTTACAACCAAAGCGTACAAAATTCCGTAAAATGCACAAAGGCCGTAACCGCGGTCTGGCTGCTGGCGCGGATGTTAGCTTCGGCAGCTTCGGTCTGAAAGCTGTTGGCCGTGGTCGTCTGACTGCCCGTCAGATCGAAGCAGCACGTCGTGCTATGACCCGTGCAGTTAAGCGTCAAGGTAAGATCTGGATCCGTGTATTCCCGGACAAACCGATCACTGAAAAGCCGCTGGCAGTGCGTATGGGTAAAGGTAAAGGTAACGTGGAGTATTGGGTTGCCTTGATTCAGCCGGGTAAAGTCCTGTATGAAATGGACGGCGTACCGGAAGAGCTGGCCCGTGAAGCATTCAAGCTGGCAGCAGCGAAACTGCCGATTAAAACCACCTTTGTAACTAAGACGGTGATGTAATGAAAGCAAAAGAGCTGCGTGAGAAGAGTGTTGAAGAGCTGAACACCGAGCTGCTGAATCTGCTGCGTGAGCAGTTCAACCTGCGTATGCAGGCTGCAAGTGGCCAGCTGCAACAGTCTCACCTGTTGAAGCAAGTGCGTCGTGACGTCGCACGCGTTAAGACTTTACTGACTGAGAAGGCGGGTGCGTAATGACCGATAAAATCCGTACTCTGCAAGGTCGCGTTGTTAGCGATAAAATGGAGAAATCCATCGTTGTTGCTATCGAACGTTTTGTGAAACACCCGATCTACGGTAAATTCATTAAGCGTACGACCAAACTGCACGTACATGACGAGAACAACGAATGCGGTACTGGTGACGTGGTTGAAATCCGCGAATGCCGTCCGCTGTCCAAGACTAAGTCCTGGACGCTGGTTCGCGTTGTAGAGAAAGCCGTTCTGTAATACAGTAGGCATTCTCAACGAATAAACGGCTCAGCGATGAGCCGTTTATTTTTTCTACCCATATCGTTGAAGCGGTGTTATAATGCCGCGCCCCCGATATGGGGCTTTTTTAACGACCTGATTTTCGGGTCTCAGTAGTAGTTGACATTAGCGGAGCACTAAAATGATCCAAGAACAGACTATGCTGAACGTCGCCGACAACTCCGGTGCACGTCGCGTAATGTGTATCAAGGTTCTGGGTGGCTCGCACCGTCGCTACGCAGGCGTCGGCGATATCATCAAGATCACCATCAAGGAAGCAATTCCGCGTGGTAAGGTCAAAAAAGGTGATGTGCTGAAGGCGGTAGTGGTGCGCACCAAGAAGGGTGTTCGTCGCCCGGACGGTTCTGTCATTCGCTTCGATGGTAATGCATGCGTTATTTTAAACAATAACAGCGAGCAACCTATCGGTACGCGTATTTTTGGGCCGGTAACTCGTGAACTTCGTAACGAGAAGTTCATGAAAATTATCTCTCTGGCACCAGAAGTACTCTAAGGAGCGAATCATGGCAGCGAAGATCCGTCGTGATGACGAAGTTATCGTGTTAACCGGTAAAGATAAAGGTAAACGCGGTAAAGTTAAGAATGTCCTGTCTTCCGGCAAGGTCATTGTTGAAGGTATCAACCTGGTTAAGAAACATCAGAAGCCGGTTCCGGCCCTGAACCAACCAGGCGGCATCGTAGAGAAAGAAGCAGCTATTCAGATCTCTAACCTTGCTATCTTCAACGCGGCAACCGGCAAGGCTGACCGTGTAGGCTTTAGATTCGAAGACGGCAAAAAAGTCCGTTTCTTCAAATCTAACAGCGAAACTATCAAGTAATTTGGAGTAGTACGATGGCGAAACTGCATGATTACTACAAAGACGAAGTAGTCGCTAAACTCATGACTGAGTTTAACTACAATTCTGTCATGCAAGTCCCTCGGGTCGAGAAGATCACCCTGAACATGGGTGTTGGTGAAGCGATCGCTGACAAGAAACTGCTGGATAACGCAGCAGCTGACCTGACAGCAATCTCCGGTCAAAAACCGCTGATCACCAAAGCACGCAAATCAGTTGCAGGCTTCAAAATCCGTCAGGGCTATCCGATCGGCTGTAAAGTAACTCTGCGTGGCGAACGCATGTGGGAGTTCTTTGAGCGCCTGATCACTATTGCTGTTCCACGTATCCGTGACTTCCGTGGCTTGTCCGCTAAGTCTTTCGACGGTCGTGGTAACTACAGCATGGGTGTCCGTGAGCAGATCATCTTCCCAGAAATCGACTACGATAAAGTCGACCGCGTGCGTGGTTTGGATATTACCATTACCACTACTGCGAAATCTGATGAAGAAGGCCGTGCTCTGCTGGCTGCCTTTGACTTCCCGTTCCGCAAGTAAGGTAGGGTTACTGAATGGCTAAGCAATCAATGAAAGCACGCGAAGTAAAGCGCGTAGCTTTAGCTGATAAGTACTTCGCAAAACGCGCTGAACTGAAAGCTATTATCTCTGATGTGAACGCGACCGACGAAGATCGTTGGAACGCAGTTCTCAAGCTGCAGTCTCTGCCGCGTGATTCCAGCCCGTCCCGTCAGCGTAACCGCTGCCGTCAAACAGGTCGTCCGCATGGCTATGTGGGCAAGTTCGGGTTGAGCCGTATCAAACTGCGTGAAGCCGCCATGCGCGGTGAAGTACCAGGCTTGAAAAAGGCTAGCTGGTAATTACCAATTGAATCACGGGAGTAAAGACAGATGAGCATGCAAGATCCGATCGCGGATATGCTGACCCGTATCCGTAACGGTCAGGCCGCGAATAAAGCTGCGGTCACCATGCCTTCCTCCAAGCTGAAAGTGGCAATTGCCAACGTGCTGAAGGAAGAAGGTTTTATTGAAGATTTTAAAGTTGAAGGCGACACCAAGCCGGAACTGGAACTTACTCTCAAGTATTTCCAGGGTAAAGCTGTTGTAGAAAGCATTCAGCGTGTCAGTCGCCCAGGTCTGCGCATTTATAAGCGTAAAGACGAGCTGCCGAAAGTTATGGCTGGCATGGGTATCGCAGTTGTTTCTACCTCTAAAGGTGTTATGACTGATCGTGCAGCGCGCCAGGCTGGTCTTGGTGGCGAAATTATCTGCTACGTAGCCTAATCGGAGGAAAAAATGTCTCGTGTTGCTAAAGCACCGGTCGTTATTCCTGCCGGCGTTGATGTAAAAATCAACGGTCAGGTTATTACGATCAAAGGTAAAAACGGCGAGCTGACTCGTACTCTCAACGATGCTGTTGCAGTAAATCATGCAGATAATGCACTGACCTTCGGTCCGCGTGATGGTTACGCAGATGGATGGGCTCAGGCTGGTACCGCGCGTGCCCTGCTGAATGCAATGGTTGTCGGTGTTACCGAAGGCTTCACTAAGAAGCTTCAGCTGGTTGGTGTAGGTTATCGTGCAGCGGTTAAAGGGAATGTAGTAAACCTGGCTTTAGGTTTCTCTCACCCAGTTGACCATCAGCTGCCTGCGGGAATCACTGCAGAATGTCCGTCTCAGACTGAAATCGTGCTGAAAGGCGCTGATAAACAGCTGATCGGTCAGGTTGCAGCAGATCTGCGCGCCTACCGTCGTCCTGAGCCTTATAAAGGCAAGGGTGTTCGTTACGCCGACGAAGTCGTGCGTACCAAAGAGGCTAAGAAGAAGTAAGGTAACACTATGGATAAGAAATCTGCTCGTATCCGTCGTGCGACCCGCGCACGCCGCAAGCTCCAGGAGCTGGGTGCAACTCGCCTGGTGGTACATCGTACCCCGCGTCATATTTACGCACAGGTAATTGCACCGAACGGTTCTGAAGTTCTGGTAGCTGCTTCTACTGTAGAAAAAGCTATCGCTGAACAATTGAAGTACACCGGTAACAAAGACGCTGCTGCAGCTGTAGGTAAAGCTGTTGCTGAACGCGCTCTGGAAAAAGGCATCAAAGATGTTTCTTTTGACCGTTCCGGGTTCCAATATCATGGTCGTGTCCAGGCACTGGCAGATGCTGCCCGTGAAGCTGGCCTTCAGTTCTAAGGTAGAGGTGTAAGATGGCTCACATCGAAAAACAAGCTGGCGAACTGCAGGAAAAGCTGATCGCGGTTAACCGCGTATCTAAAACCGTTAAAGGTGGTCGTATTTTCTCCTTCACAGCTCTGACTGTAGTTGGTGATGGTAACGGTCGCGTTGGTTTTGGTTACGGTAAAGCGCGTGAAGTTCCAGCAGCGATCCAGAAAGCGATGGAAAAAGCCCGTCGCAATATGATTAACGTCGCGCTGAACCACGGCACCCTGCAGCACCCGGTTAAGGGTACTCACACGGGTTCTCGTGTATTCATGCAGCCGGCTTCCGAAGGTACCGGTATCATCGCCGGTGGTGCAATGCGCGCCGTTCTGGAAGTCGCTGGAGTTCGTAACGTTCTGGCTAAAGCGTATGGTTCCACTAACCCGATTAACGTGGTTCGTGCAACTATCGATGGTCTGGAAAATATGAAATCTCCGGAAATGGTCGCTGCCAAGCGTGGTAAATCCGTTGAAGAAATTCTGGGGAAATAAACCATGGCAAAGACTATTAAAATTACTCAAACCCGCAGTGCAATCGGTCGTCTGCCGAAACACAAGGCAACGCTGCTTGGCCTGGGTCTGCGTCGTATTGGTCACACCGTAGAGCGCGAGGATACTCCTGCTGTTCGTGGTATGGTCAACGCGGTTTCCTTCATGGTTAAAGTTGAGGAGTAAGAGATGCGTTTAAATACTCTGTCTCCGGCCGAAGGCTCTAAAAAAGCGGCTCGCCGCCTGGGTCGTGGTATCGGTTCTGGCCTCGGTAAAACCGGTGGTCGTGGTCACAAAGGTCAGAAGTCTCGTTCTGGCGGTGGCGTACGTCGCGGTTTCGAGGGTGGTCAGATGCCTCTGTACCGTCGTCTGCCGAAATTCGGCTTCACTTCACGTAAAGCAGCGATTACAGCCGAAGTTCGTCTGTCTGACCTGGCTAAAGTTGAAGGCGGTGTTGTAGACCTGAACACGCTGAAAGCAGCTAACATTATCGGTATCCAGATCGAGTTCGCGAAAGTGATCCTGGCTGGTGAAGTCACTACTCCGGTAACTGTTCGTGGCCTGCGTGTTACTAAAGGCGCTCGTGCTGCTATCGAAGCTGCTGGCGGTAAAATCGAGGAATAAGTAGCAGATGGCTAAACAACCGGGATTAGATTTTCAAAGTGCCAAAGGTGGCTTAGGCGAGCTGAAACGCAGACTGCTGTTTGTAATCGGCGCGCTGATTGTGTTCCGTATTGGCTCTTTCATTCCGATCCCTGGTATTGATGCCGCTGTACTTGCCAAACTGCTTGAGCAACAGCGAGGCACCATCATTGAAATGTTTAACATGTTCTCTGGTGGTGCTCTCAGCCGTGCTTCTATCTTTGCTCTGGGGATCATGCCGTATATCTCGGCGTCGATCATTATCCAGCTGCTGACGGTGGTTCATCCAACGCTGGCAGAAATTAAGAAAGAAGGGGAGTCTGGTCGTCGTAAGATCAGCCAGTACACCCGCTACGGTACTCTGGTGCTGGCAATATTCCAGTCGATCGGTATTGCTACCGGTCTGCCGAATATGCCTGGTATGCAGGGCCTGGTGATGAACCCAGGCTTTGCATTCTATTTCACCGCTGTTGTAAGTCTGGTTACAGGGACTATGTTCCTGATGTGGTTGGGCGAACAGATTACTGAACGTGGTATCGGCAACGGTATCTCAATCATTATCTTCGCCGGTATTGTCGCGGGACTCCCGCCAGCCATTGCCCATACTATCGAGCAAGCGCGTCAAGGCGACCTGCACTTCCTCGTGTTGCTGTTGGTTGCAGTATTAGTATTCGCAGTGACGTTCTTTGTTGTATTTGTTGAGCGTGGTCAACGCCGCATTGTGGTAAACTACGCGAAACGTCAGCAAGGTCGTCGTGTCTATGCTGCACAGAGCACACATTTACCGCTGAAAGTGAATATGGCGGGGGTAATCCCGGCAATCTTCGCTTCCAGTATTATTCTGTTCCCGGCGACCATCGCGTCATGGTTCGGGGGCGGGACTGGTTGGAACTGGCTGACAACAATTTCGCTGTATTTGCAGCCTGGGCAACCGCTTTATGTGTTACTCTATGCGTCTGCAATCATATTCTTCTGTTTCTTCTACACGGCGTTGGTTTTCAACCCGCGTGAAACAGCAGATAACCTGAAGAAGTCCGGTGCATTTGTACCAGGAATTCGTCCGGGAGAGCAAACGGCGAAGTATATCGATAAAGTAATGACCCGCCTGACTTTGGTTGGTGCGCTCTACATTACCTTTATCTGCCTGATCCCGGAGTTCATGCGTGATGCAATGAAAGTACCGTTCTACTTCGGTGGGACCTCACTGCTTATCGTTGTTGTCGTGATTATGGACTTTATGGCTCAAGTGCAAACTCTGATGATGTCAAGTCAGTACGAGTCTGCATTGAAGAAGGCGAATCTGAAAGGCTACGGCCGTTAACAGTCGCCCGAGAAGTTACGGAGAGTAAAAATGAAAGTTCGTGCTTCCGTCAAGAAATTATGCCGTAACTGCAAAATCGTTAAGCGTGATGGTGTCATCCGTGTGATTTGCAGTGCCGAGCCGAAGCATAAACAGCGCCAAGGCTGATTTATTCGCATATTTTTCTTGCAAAGTTGGGTTGAGCTGGCTAGATTAGCCAGCCAATCTTTTGTATGTCTGTGCGTTTCCATTTGAGTATCCTGAAAACGGGCTTTTCAGCATGGTGCGTACATATTAAATAGTAGGAGTGCATAGTGGCCCGTATAGCAGGCATTAACATTCCTGATCAGAAACATGCTGTGATCGCATTAACTTCGATCTACGGCGTCGGCAAGACCCGTTCTAAAGCCATTCTGGCTGCCGCGGGTATCGCTGAAGATGTTAAGATCAGTGAGCTGTCTGAAGAACAAATCGACACGCTGCGTGACGAAGTTGCCAAATTTGTCGTTGAAGGTGATCTGCGCCGTGAAGTTAGCATGAGCATCAAGCGCCTTATGGATCTTGGTTGCTATCGCGGTTTGCGTCATCGTCGTGGTCTCCCGGTTCGCGGTCAGCGTACCAAGACCAACGCACGTACCCGTAAGGGTCCGCGCAAACCGATCAAGAAATAATCGGGGTGATTGAATAATGGCAAAGGCACCAATTCGTGCACGTAAACGTGTAAGAAAACAAGTCTCTGACGGCGTGGCTCATATCCATGCTTCTTTTAACAACACCATCGTTACCATTACTGATCGTCAGGGTAACGCACTGGGTTGGGCAACAGCCGGTGGTTCCGGTTTCCGTGGTTCTCGCAAATCCACTCCGTTTGCAGCTCAGGTTGCAGCAGAGCGTTGCGCTGAAGCCGTAAAAGAATACGGTATCAAGAATCTGGAAGTTATGGTCAAAGGACCGGGTCCAGGTCGCGAATCTACTGTTCGTGCTCTGAACGCCGCTGGTTTCCGCATCACTAATATTACTGATGTGACTCCGATCCCTCATAACGGTTGTCGTCCGCCGAAAAAACGTCGCGTATAACGCTGTCGTTTCTAGGATTGTTGGAGAAAGAAAATGGCAAGATATTTGGGTCCTAAGCTCAAGCTGAGCCGTCGTGAGGGCACTGACTTATTCCTTAAGTCTGGCGTTCGCGCGATCGATACCAAGTGTAAAATTGAACAAGCTCCTGGCCAGCACGGTGCGCGTAAACCGCGTCTGTCTGACTATGGTGTGCAGTTGCGTGAAAAGCAAAAAGTTCGCCGTATCTACGGTGTGCTGGAGCGTCAGTTCCGTAACTACTACAAAGAAGCAGCACGTCTGAAAGGCAACACCGGTGAAAACCTGTTGGGTCTGCTGGAAGGTCGTCTGGACAACGTTGTATACCGTATGGGCTTCGGTGCCACTCGTGCAGAAGCACGTCAGCTGGTCAGCCATAAAGCAATTATGGTAAACGGTCGTGTTGTTAACATCGCTTCTTATCAGGTTAGTCCGAATGACGTTGTTAGCATTCGTGAGAAAGCGAAGAAGCAGTCTCGCGTGAAAGCCGCTCTGGAGCTGGCTGAGCAGCGTGAAAAGCCAACCTGGCTGGAAGTTGATGCTGGCAAGATGGAAGGTACGTTCAAGCGTAAGCCGGAGCGTTCTGATCTGTCTGCGGACATTAACGAACACCTGATCGTCGAGCTTTACTCCAAGTAAAGCTTAGTACCAAAGAGAGGACACAATGCAGGGTTCTGTGACAGAGTTTCTAAAACCGCGCCTGGTAGATATCGAGCAAGTGAGTTCGACGCACGCCAAGGTGACCCTTGAGCCTTTAGAGCGTGGCTTTGGCCATACTTTGGGTAACGCACTGCGCCGTATTCTGCTCTCATCGATGCCGGGTTGCGCGGTGACCGAGGTTGAGATTGATGGTGTACTACATGAGTACAGCACCAAAGAAGGCGTTCAGGAAGATATCCTGGAAATCCTGCTCAACCTGAAAGGGCTGGCGGTGAGAGTTCAGGGTAAAGATGACGTTATTCTTACCTTGAATAAATCTGGCATTGGCCCTGTGACTGCAGCCGACATTACCCATGATGGTGATGTCGAAATCGTCAAGCCACAGCACGTGATCTGCCACCTGACCGATGAGAATGCATCTATTAGCATGCGTATCAAAGTTCAGCGCGGTCGTGGTTATGTGCCGGCTTCTACCCGAATTCATTCGGAAGAAGATGAGCGCCCAATCGGCCGTCTGCTGGTCGACGCATGCTACAGCCCTGTAGAGCGTATTGCCTACAATGTTGAAGCAGCGCGTGTAGAACAGCGTACCGACCTGGACAAGCTGGTCATCGAAATGGAAACCAACGGCACAATCGATCCTGAAGAGGCGATTCGTCGTGCGGCAACCATTCTGGCTGAACAACTGGAAGCTTTCGTTGATTTACGTGATGTACGTCAGCCGGAAGTTAAAGAAGAGAAACCAGAATTCGATCCGATCCTGCTGCGCCCTGTTGACGATCTGGAATTGACTGTCCGCTCTGCTAACTGCCTCAAAGCAGAAGCTATCCACTATATCGGTGATCTGGTACAGCGTACTGAGGTTGAGCTTCTTAAGACGCCTAACCTTGGTAAAAAATCTCTTACCGAGATTAAAGACGTGCTGGCTTCCCGTGGACTGTCTCTGGGCATGCGCCTGGAAAACTGGCCACCGGCAAGCATCGCTGACGAGTAACCGGATCACAGGTTAAGGTTTTACTGAGAAGGATAAGGTCATGCGCCATCGTAAGAGTGGTCGTCAACTGAACCGCAACAGCAGCCATCGCCAGGCTATGTTCCGCAATATGGCAGGTTCACTGGTTCGTCATGAAATCATCAAGACGACTCTGCCGAAAGCGAAAGAGCTGCGTCGCGTAGTTGAGCCGCTGATTACTCTTGCCAAGACTGATAGCGTAGCTAATCGTCGTCTGGCATTCGCCCGTACTCGTGATAACGAGATCGTGGCAAAACTGTTTAACGAACTGGGCCCGCGTTTTGCGAGCCGCGCCGGTGGTTACACTCGCATTCTGAAGTGTGGTTTCCGTGCAGGCGACAACGCGCCGATGGCATACATCGAGCTGGTTGATCGTTCAGAGAAAACAGAAGCTGCTGCAGAGTAATCTGTAGTAACGTAAAAAAACCCGCCTCGGCGGGTTTTTTTATATCCGTCATATCCCCACTTATCTACAATATCTGTACTCTTTTTGTTCATCCCCTGGAGTGTTGTATGTGGTTACTTGACCAGTGGGCAGAGCGCCATATTATTGATGCACAGTCTAAAGGCGAGTTTGATGATTTACCGGGAATGGGCGAACCGCTGACTCTTGACGATGACTCCCATGTCCCGCCTGAACTCCGAGCAGGATACCGTTTATTAAAAAATGCAGGTTGCCTTCCTCCTGAGCTCGAACAACGCAGAGAGGCAATACAGCTGCTTGAAATACTCGCGGGGATCCGCAAAGATGATCCCAGTTATCCGGAGGTGAGCCGAAGACTGTCGCTACTGGAACTTAAACTTCGGCAGGCTGGACTCAGCACCGAGTTTTTGCGCGGTGACTACGCAGATAAGTTGCTAAAAAAGATCAACGACGAATAGCGGAGAGAGCATGTACCGAATTGGTGAAATAGCGAAACTGGCTGACGTGACGCCGGATACTATCCGCTACTATGAAAAGCAGCAGATGATGGAGCATGAAGTGCGTACTGAAGGCGGATTTCGCCTCTATACAGAAAGCGATCTTCAGCGCTTGAAGTTTATTCGTTATGCCCGGCAGCTTGGTTTCACTCTGGAGTCGATCCGCGAATTGCTTTCGATCCGTGTTGATCCCGAACACCATACCTGTCAGGAATCAAAAGGGATCGTCCAGGAAAGACTGCAAGAAGTCGAAGCCCGTATTGCTGAACTTCAGACGATGCAGCGGTCTCTGCAGCGATTGAATGATGCATGCTGCGGCAAGGCACACAGCAGCGTGTACTGCTCTATTCTTGAAGCTCTTGAGCAAGGCGCCAGTGGAACAACATCAGGCTGTTGATTTCTTGAACTGCCAGGTCTACACTCGCGGCGTAAATTCCTACAAACTGGAGATATTATGAGTCGTTATCAGCACACCAAAGGGCAGATAAAGGACAACGCCATTGAGGCGCTTCTGCATGACCCACTGTTCAGACAGCGCGTTGAGAAAAATAAGAAAGGGAAAGGAAGTTATCTACGTAAAGGAAAACATGGCAATCGGGGTAACTGGGAGGCCAGTGGCAAGAAAGTAATTAACTTTTTTACCACTGGCCTTCTTGTTTCAGTGAGTGCTTAAGAGCGATTATTCTGTTCTTTCAGCAGGTCACGAATTTCACTTAGCAATACTTCTTCTTTCGATGGAGCTGGCGGTGCTGCCGGCTCTTCCGCTTTTTTACGGTTCAGTTTGTTGATCAGTTTGATTGCCATAAAGATAGCAAACGCAACAATAATGAAATCGAATACATTTTGAATAAATACACCGTAATGCATGACCACGGCAGGGATGTCTCCCTGTGCATCACGTAGCGTTAAAGCAAACTGTTTAAAATCAATTCCACCAATTAACAGCCCCAGCGGCGGCATAATGATATCGGCAACCAGTGATGAAACAATCTTACCGAATGCCGCGCCAATAATGACACCCACTGCCAAATCGACAACATTCCCGCGCATCGCGAATTCGCGAAACTCTTTAATAATGCTCATTTTATTCTCCCTATGCAGCTGACGTTTATAAGTTTAACAAATGTTTAGGCAATTTCCATTTATGTATTGCCGAAAGGAAAATTTATTAGACCATGAAAAATAAAGGGAAATAAAAAGGGCGCTGTATTAGCGCCCAAATTATTACAGGAAAAAAGGACTTGGCTGGAATAGTCGCTCAACGTCGGTAATAAACTTTTTATCTGTCAGGAACATAATTACGTGATCGCCCTGCTCAATGCGCAGGTTATCGTTGGCAATCATGACATCGTTACCACGTACAACGGCGCCAATAATGGTTCCGGGCGGAAGTTTAATTTCATCAATTGAACGCCCTACAACTCTCGACGTCGTTTCATCCCCGTGTGCGACGGCTTCAATGGCTTCCGCGACGCCACGGCGAAGTGAAGAAACGCCAACAATATCAGCTTTACGCACGTGGCTCAGCAGCGCGGAGATGGTCGCCTGCTGCGGTGAAATCGCAATATCGATCACGCTGCCTTGCACCAGATCGACGTATGCTCTGCGCTGGATCAACACCATTACTTTCTTGGCGCCCATCCGTTTGGCAAGCATCGCCGACATGATATTTGCTTCGTCATCATTGGTCACTGCGATGAACAGATCGACCTGATCGATATGTTCTTCGGCCAGTAACTCTTGATCCGAAGCATCACCAAAAAAGACGATTGTATTTTGTAGTTTCTCTGCAAGTTCGGATGCGCGTTGTTGATTACGTTCGATCAGTTTGACGCTGTAATCTTTTTCCAGACGACGTGCCAGACCCGCACCGATATTACCGCCACCCACTAACATAATGCGTTTGTACGGCTTTTCCAGACGCTGCAGTTCACTCATTACGGCGCGTATATGCTGTGATGCCGCAATAAAGAAGACTTCATCACCCGCTTCAACGATCGTAGAACCTTGCGGACGGATCGGTCGGTCATGACGGAAAATCGCCGCAACGCGGGTATCGATGTGCGGCATATGCTCACGCATTGTTGACAGCGCATTACCGATAAGCGGCCCGCCGTAATAGGCTTTTACTACTGCCAGACTGACTTTACCTTCGGCAAAATTCACCACCTGCAATGCGCCCGGATATTCAATCAGGCGATAAATACTATCAATAACCAGTTGCTCAGGCGCAATCAGGTGATCGATTGGCACCGCATCGGATTGGAACAGCTTGTCGGCATCGCGAACGTAATCTGGTGAACGAATACGGGCGATGCGATTAGGCGTATTAAACAGTGAATAAGCTACCTGGCAGGCAACCATATTTGTTTCATCTGAGCTGGTTACGGCAACCAGCATATCGGCATCGTCGGCACCGGCTTCACGCAATACGCGGGGATGCGAACCATGCCCTTGCACGACACGGAGATCAAACTTGTCCTGCAGGCTGCGCAGGCGTTCACCATTGGTATCGACTACCGTGATATCGTTGTTCTCTCCGACCAGGTTTTCAGCCAGCGTACCGCCAACTTGCCCTGCGCCCAGAATGATAATTTTCATCAGTCGCGACCCGTTATCTCATCACTTTTTGATTAGCTTAGCGTAAAAGAAGCCATCGCCATCTTCCGCACCCGGTAAATTCTGACGTCCGGGTTTTTCCGGCGTACCGGTTTCGCTTAATACCGCATCCGGTGTGCGTGCCAGGAAGGCGGCAATTTGCTGCTGGTTCTCTTCTGGCAGGATAGAACACGTTGCATACACCAGCGTGCCGCCAGATTTAAGATGTGACCAGGTAGCATTCAGGATCTCAGCCTGTAATTGGGCAAGTTCGGCAATATCCCGGTCGCGGCGCAGCCATTTGATATCCGGATGGCGACGGATCACCCCGGTTGCAGAACATGGGGCGTCCAGCAAAATACGGTCAAACTGTTGTTCACCGCACCACTGCTTTGGATAGCGTCCATCCCCCTGTTTTACGGTTGCCTTCATGCCCAGACGTTTCAGATTGTCGTAAACGCGCGATAAGCGTTTTTCATCCACATCGACGGCCATGACGTTAGCTTGCGGAGCAACTTCCAGAATGTGAGTGGTTTTACCGCCCGGCGCACAGCACAGGTCGAGGATCTGCTCACCGTCCTCCGGCAACAGATAATTTACGCATCCTTGAGCGGAAGCATCCTGAACGGTGACCCAACCTTCGTTAAAACCAGGGAGGGCGTGAACTGGAGCCGGTGTTTCCAGACGCACTGCATCCGGGTAGTCTGGATGCGGGAAACCTGTCAAACCCGCTTCGGTAAGCAGGCCTAGCCAGGCGTCGCGAGTATGGTGATTACGATTGACTCGTAGCCACATCGGCGGTCGCTGGTTATTGGCTTCAAGAATGGCTTCCCATTTCTGCGGATACGCACTCTTAATACGTTTCACCAGCCAGGAGGGGTGTAAGAAGCGCAAATCGCTTTGCGCAAACTCGGCCAGCAGTTCATCCTGACGGCGTTGAAACTGGCGCAGTACGCCGTTGATCAGCCCTTTCAGCTGTGGACGCTTAATAACGACCGCGCCTTCTACGGTCTCAGCTAACGCAGCGTGTGCTGGAATACGAGTATGCAACAGTTGGTAGAAGCCCACCATGATCAGGTAGTGAACGGTGCGCTGTTTGCCCGTCATTGGACGTTCCATCAGTTGCTGGATCATCCACTCCAGTTGAGAGAGTGTACGTAATACGCCGAAGCAAAGTTCCTGTAACAGCGCTTTGTCTTTATCGGCAACTTTTTGCTGCATGGCGGGCAGCACGTTACTTAGTGATCGTCCTTTCTCGACAACCTGTTCGACGGCCTGGGCCGCCATACTGCGTAAATTAAGATGTTTTTTCATAAGCGCAAAAATAAAAATGCCCGGAGACACCGGGCTTAAAGAGATGAACCGTCAGGCCAGACGGTTTCCGGGCACGAACCACTCCCGGCGTGAATTAAGCAGATCCTGCGCGCTCATGGCTTTTTTACCGGCAGGCTGCAAAGAGATAAGATTCAGAATGCCGTCACCTGTTGCGACCTGGATACCCTGCTTTGTCGCCTCTAGAATGGTGCCTGGCTCGGCCTGGGTGTTTACAGCAATAACCGAAGCTTGCCAGACTTTCACTGGCTGACCATCGATTTCAAGCCAGCTCATTGGCCACGGGTTAAAGGCGCGGATGCAGCGTTCCAATTGAACAGCCGAAAGCGACCAGTCGATACGGGCCTCTTCTTTGCTGAGTTTTTCTGCATGCGTAACCAGTGATTCGTCTTGTACCACCGGTTTTATTGTACCGGCAGCCAGCTGTTTTAGCGTTTCAATCAGCCCCTGAGGCCCCAGGTCTGCCAGCTTGTCATATAACGAACCGCTGGTATCTTCTGCCGTAATTGGGCAGGACAGCTTCAGCAGCATATCACCGGTGTCGAGGCCAACATCCATCTGCATGATGGTAACACCGGTTTCGGCGTCGCCTGCCCACAGTGAGCGCTGGATCGGTGCTGCACCCCGCCAACGCGGAAGCAGGGAACCGTGAACGTTGATACAACCCAGGCGCGGCATTTCCAGTACTGCTTTTGGCAGGATCAGGCCATATGCCACCACCACCATCACGTCTGCGTGTAAATCAGCAACCAGTAGTTGGTTTTCCTGAGGGCGAAGAGAGACGGGTTGAAAGACCGGTATCCCTTTTTCTTCTGCCAGCACTTTTACCGGGCTGGGCATCAGCTTTTTACCGCGTCCCGCCGGGCGGTCCGGTTGGGTAAACACGCCAACGACGTTATGTCCAGAAGACAGCAGCGCGTCGAGATGACGCGCTGCAAAGTCAGGTGTACCCGCAAAAATAATACGTAGTGAGTCTGACACGTTGATCCTTGTCCTTAAGCTCGGGCGTTCAGGCGGTCGAGTTTTTCAACTTTCTGACGAATGCGTTGTTGCTTCAACGGAGACAGATAATCGATAAATAGTTTACCGACCAGGTGATCCATTTCATGTTGAATGCAGATAGCGAGCAGGCCATCGGCTTCCAGTTCAAAAGATTTGCCGTCGCGATCAAGCGCACGAATTTTTACTTTCTCTGCACGCGGTACTAACGCACGCTGTTCAGGAATAGACAGACAGCCTTCTTCAATGCCGGTTTCGCCGTCTTTTTCCAGCAGTTCTGGGTTAATGAGTACCAACTGCTCATCGCGATTTTCAGAGACATCAATAACAATGATGCGCTGATGAATATCGACCTGTGTTGCTGCCAGACCGATACCTTCTTCGGCGTACATCGTTTCGAACATATCATCAACGATACGCTGAATTTCTGCATTCACTTCTTCAACCGGTTTTGCGACTTTGCGAAGGCGCTCGTCCGGAATATGTAACACTTGCAAAACTGACATAGTTATCCAGAGTTGTGTTCAGGAGTTGAAAAGATAATTACCTCTATTCTAGACAAAACCCCCTCTGATTGACAGCATCAGTGACCAATCGCAAAGATTGCCAGGACTGCTTGTGGCAGGGGAACAGGGATGACCCAAATCGAAATTTGGCTACGTTTAGCGCAAGTGAATGAACTGTATGGTGATGAGATAGTGCGCGTTGCTCACTGGCTCAATACTCAACCGTGTATTAACAACGCGGTACTCTTGCAGGCTGGATTCTCTCCACGCCAGGCAAGACGCTTTTTAACCTTTTCAGATCTGACGCTGGAAAAAACGCTGCGCTGGCTTGAACAGCCTAACCACCATTTTGTGGTTGCCGACAGCGAGCATTATCCGCCACAGCTCCGTGCGATTGAGGATTATCCTGGGGTGCTTTTTGTTGCAGGAGCTCCCGCATGCCTCCACTCATTTCAAGTTGCCGTTGTCGGTAGTCGACAACACTCATGGTATGGCGAACGCTGGGGACGGTTGTTTTGCGAAAATCTTGCTGCATGTGGGGTGACGATCACCAGCGGTCTGGCCCGGGGGATTGATGGCGTGGCGCACAATGCTGCGATAAACCGACAAGGCACAAGTATTGCGGTGCTGGGAAATGGACTTGAGACCATTCACCCACGACAGCATATCCGTCTTGCGGAGCGACTTATTGAGGCTGGGGGCGCACTGGTGTCTGAGTTCCCATTAAATATGCTCCCTTTGCCGCGCAATTTTCCCCGACGAAATCGCATTATTAGTGGGCTAAGTAAAGGTGTACTGGTCGTTGAAGCTGCACAGCGTAGTGGTTCACTGGTTACTGCTCGCTGTGCACTGGAACAAGGGCGGGAGGTGTTTGCTTTACCAGGGCCGATTGGGAGCCCGGGAAGTGAAGGCCCGCATTGGCTTATTCAGCAGGGAGCCATGCTTGTGACGACACCAGAGGAAATTCTTGAAAATTTGCAATATGGGCTGCAATGGTTGCCAGATGAAGCTGAAAAATCAATTTATTCGCCAGATCACGGAGAGGTGGCATTGCCATTTCCGGAGCTCCTGGCTAACGTAGGAGATGAGGTAACACCTGTTGACGTCGTCGCTGAACGTGCCGGCCAACCTGTGCCAGAGGTAGTGGCTCAACTGCTCGAACTGGAGTTAGCAGGGTGGATCGCAGCTGTACCCGGCGGCTATGTCCGATTGAGGAGGGCATGCCATGTTCGACGTACTAATGTATTTGTTTGAGACATATATCCATAACGAAGCTGAGCTGCGTGTGGATCAGGACAAACTGGAACGGGATCTTACCGACGCTGGTTTTGATCGTGAAGACATTTACAACGCGTTACTTTGGCTGGAGAAGCTTGCTGACTATCAGGATGGCCTTGCTGAACCTATGCAGCTGGCATCGGACCCTCTTTCTATACGTATTTATACTGCGGAAGAGTGCGATCGACTGGATGCAAGCTGTAGAGGATTCCTGCTATTCCTGGAGCAGATTCAGGTGCTAAACCTCGAAACGCGAGAAATGGTTATTGAGCGCGTACTCGCGCTGGATACGGCAGAGTTCGATCTGGAAGACCTGAAGTGGGTGATTCTGATGGTGCTATTCAACATTCCAGGTTGTGAAAATGCCTATCAGCAAATGGAAGAATTACTCTTTGAAGTGAATGAAGGTATGCTGCATTAATCAATCTTCATTCAGTATGAGTTGTTATGGCTAAATCAGCACTGTTCACGGTGCGTAAAAACGAGCCCTGCCCACAATGCGGGGCTGAACTGGTTATTCGTTCCGGGAAACACGGTCCATTTCTCGGTTGTTCACACTATCCAGAATGCGATTACATCCGTCCGCTGAAATCTTCCGCGGACGGACATATTGTCAAAGTTCTGGAGGGTAAGCTTTGTCCTGCATGTGGCGCTGAGCTGGTGCTGAGACAGGGACGATTCGGTATGTTTATTGGATGCAGTGACTATCCTGCGTGCGATCACACCGAGCTCATCGACAAGCCTGATGAAACAGCAATAGTCTGTCCTCAATGCCAGACTGGTCATCTTGTCCAGCGGCGTTCCCGTTATGGCAAAACCTTTTACTCCTGCGATCGCTATCCGGAGTGCCAGTTTGTCATTAACTTCAAACCGTTAGCCGGAGAATGTCCTGAGTGTCATTATCCGCTTCTCATCGAAAAGAAAACCGCGCAGGGTGTGAAGCATTTCTGTGCCAGTAAACAATGTGGAAAGCCGATTTCGGCGGAATAAAAAAGTGAATAATAACCTGCCCACAGATCCTATCGTTGCTGCGATAGCGGTTCTGAAACAAGAAAAAGTCATCGCCTATCCAACTGAAGCTGTATTTGGTGTCGGCTGCGACCCCGATAGCGAAACGGCGGTGAGCCGTTTGTTGGCGCTAAAACAACGTCCGGTCGATAAAGGGTTAATTTTAATCGCGTCAAACTTTGAACAACTTAAACCGTATATCGACGATAGCATGCTCACCGATGCTCAACGTGACGCTGTTTTCGCCCGTTGGCCTGGTCCTGTTACCTTCGTTTTCCCAGCGCTTGCGACAACGCCACGCTGGTTGACCGGGCGCTTTGATTCTCTGGCTGTTCGCGTCACCGATCACCCGCTGGTGGTTGCGTTGTGCCAGGCTTATGGCAAACCGTTAGTTTCTACCAGTGCTAATTTGAGTGGCTTACCGCCTTGCAGAACGGTAGAGGAAGTTCGCGCACAGTTCGGTACAGACTTTCCTGTGGTTGAAGGGGAGACCGGGGGGCGTTTGAATCCTTCGGAGATCCGTGATGCTCTGACAGGTGAACAGTTTCGACAGGGGTAATATGAAAGAAGCCTATGCTGTTTTTGGTAATCCGATAGCGCACAGTAAATCGCCCTTTATTCATCAGCAATTTGCAGAGCAGCTGAAGATTGATCACTCCTACGGGCGTGTATTGGCACCCATCAATGATTTTGTGAATACCCTGAACGCTTTTTTTGCTGAGGGCGGGAAGGGGGCAAATGTCACCGTGCCTTTTAAAGAAGAGGCATTTGCACGTGCCGATGAACTAACGGAGCGGGCATCGCTTGCTGGAGCGGTCAACACCCTTAAACGGCTGGAGGATGGGCGTTTGCTGGGAGACAACACGGATGGTATCGGCTTGTTGAGCGATCTTGAGCGTTTATCTTTCATTCGTCCCGGATCGCGAGTTCTGCTGATTGGTGCGGGTGGTGCATCCCGTGGAGTTTTATTACCTCTTCTTTCTATGGATTGCGCGGTGACTATTGTTAACCGTACCGCTTCGCGCGCTGAAGAACTGGCACTAATCTTCTCCCATACCGGCAGCGTACAGGCGGTAGGAATGGATGAGCTTGATAATTACAGTTTTGATTTGATTATTAACGCGACATCCAGCGGAATTAGCGGTGAGATACCGGCTATTCCGACATCTCTTATTCACTCATCTGTCTATTGTTATGACATGTTTTATCAGAAAGGAGATACACCGTTCCTCTCCTGGTGTGCCGAACATGGGGCGAAACAATATGCTGATGGCCTGGGTATGCTGGTGGGGCAAGCAGCGCACGCCGTTTTACTCTGGCATGGGGTTTTGCCGCAGATTGAACCCGTCATTAAAAGCATGCAGCAGGAATTGTCGGCATGAATCAGGCGATCCAGTTTCCCGATCGAGAAGAATGGCGCACGGATGTCAGCGCCGTTGTGTTTCCGGCGATGGTTCATGGTATGCAGTTAACATGTGCCATATCTGGAGAGATGCTGGCGTCCCGCTTTGGCGGCGACACGCCTGAACAGTGGTTGGAAATCTTTCAACAGCATCGCTGGGATCTGGAAGAAGAAGCTGAAGGATTGATCCTGGCCCAGCAGGAAGATGCTCAAGGTTGGGTGTGGTTACTCTGACTTAAATATTCATCTTTCCACTTAACATAGTTGTTAGCTGAATATTGTAAGCCTGCTTTCTCTTCATCGCTTAATGGACGGATTTGTTTAACCGGGCTTCCCAGGTACAGATACCCGCTTTCCAGGCGTTTGTTTTGGGGAACCAGGCTCCCAGCCCCAATCATAACGTCGTCTTCTACTACCACGCCATCCAGCAGAATCGAACCCATGCCGACTAATACGCGGTTGCCAATGATACAGCCGTGTAGCATGACTTTATGACCGACTGTTACATCCTCACCCACGATCAATGGATTACCCTGCGGATTAGACGTGGATTTATGTGTGACATGGAGAACGCTGCCGTCCTGAATGTTTGTACGGGCACCAATTTGTACATAGTTAACGTCGCCACGAATGGCAACCAGTGGCCAAATTCCGACATCATCAGCCAAACGAGCATCACCAATGACGACACTGCTGGTGTCGATCATCACGCGATTTCCGATCTGTGGGAAAAGATCCTTATAAGGACGCAGTACATCAGACATGTTTACCTCAACGAAAATAGAGCAGTAATGAAGACTTTGGTTGGATTATTGAGACTGCGCAAGTGGTTTAGCTATCAAAAATCAGCCAAATTGCGCAGGAATGTAGCGAAAGGAGTGAAAAACAAGCATTCAGAAAAAAAGATCCAAAAAATACTTGTGCTAAAAAATGGGATCCCTATAATGCGCCTCCATCGACACGGCGGATGTGAATCACTTCACGCAAACAGCCGGTTCGGTTGAAGAGAAAAACCTGAAAATGAGGGTTGACTCTGAAAGAGGAAAGCGTAATATACGCCACCTCGCGACAGAGCGCTAAAGCGCGTCGCAACTGCTCTTTAACAATTTATCAGACAATCTGTGTGGGCACTCGAAGATACGGATTCTTAACGTCGCAAGACGAAAAATGAATACCAAGTCTCAACGAGTGAACACGTAATTCATTACGAAGTTTAATTCATTGAGCATCAAACTTTTAAATTGAAGAGTTTGATCATGGCTCAGATTGAACGCTGGCGGCAGGCCTAACACATGCAAGTCGAACGGTAGCACAGAGGAGCTTGCTCCTTGGGTGACGAGTGGCGGACGGGTGAGTAATGTCTGGGAAACTGCCCGATGGAGGGGGATAACTACTGGAAACGGTAGCTAATACCGCATAACGTCGCAAGACCAAAGAGGGGGACCTTCGGGCCTCTTGCCATCGGATGTGCCCAGATGGGATTAGCTAGTAGGTGGGGTAACGGCTCACCTAGGCGACGATCCCTAGCTGGTCTGAGAGGATGACCAGCCACACTGGAACTGAGACACGGTCCAGACTCCTACGGGAGGCAGCAGTGGGGAATATTGCACAATGGGCGCAAGCCTGATGCAGCCATGCCGCGTGTATGAAGAAGGCCTTCGGGTTGTAAAGTACTTTCAGCGAGGAGGAAGGTGTTGTGGTTAATAACCGCAGCAATTGACGTTACTCGCAGAAGAAGCACCGGCTAACTCCGTGCCAGCAGCCGCGGTAATACGGAGGGTGCAAGCGTTAATCGGAATTACTGGGCGTAAAGCGCACGCAGGCGGTCTGTCAAGTCGGATGTGAAATCCCCGGGCTCAACCTGGGAACTGCATCCGAAACTGGCAGGCTAGAGTCTTGTAGAGGGGGGTAGAATTCCAGGTGTAGCGGTGAAATGCGTAGAGATCTGGAGGAATACCGGTGGCGAAGGCGGCCCCCTGGACAAAGACTGACGCTCAGGTGCGAAAGCGTGGGGAGCAAACAGGATTAGATACCCTGGTAGTCCACGCCGTAAACGATGTCGACTTGGAGGTTGTGCCCTTGAGGCGTGGCTTCCGGAGCTAACGCGTTAAGTCGACCGCCTGGGGAGTACGGCCGCAAGGTTAAAACTCAAATGAATTGACGGGGGCCCGCACAAGCGGTGGAGCATGTGGTTTAATTCGATGCAACGCGAAGAACCTTACCTACTCTTGACATCCAGAGAACTTAGCAGAGATGCTTTGGTGCCTTCGGGAACTCTGAGACAGGTGCTGCATGGCTGTCGTCAGCTCGTGTTGTGAAATGTTGGGTTAAGTCCCGCAACGAGCGCAACCCTTATCCTTTGTTGCCAGCGGTTCGGCCGGGAACTCAAAGGAGACTGCCAGTGATAAACTGGAGGAAGGTGGGGATGACGTCAAGTCATCATGGCCCTTACGAGTAGGGCTACACACGTGCTACAATGGCATATACAAAGAGAAGCGACCTCGCGAGAGCAAGCGGACCTCATAAAGTATGTCGTAGTCCGGATTGGAGTCTGCAACTCGACTCCATGAAGTCGGAATCGCTAGTAATCGTGGATCAGAATGCCACGGTGAATACGTTCCCGGGCCTTGTACACACCGCCCGTCACACCATGGGAGTGGGTTGCAAAAGAAGTAGGTAGCTTAACCTTCGGGAGGGCGCTTACCACTTTGTGATTCATGACTGGGGTGAAGTCGTAACAAGGTAACCGTAGGGGAACCTGCGGTTGGATCACCTCCTTACCTTAAAGAACC
>NZ_JAOWIA010000039.1:0-34782 GCF_030332345.1 Citrobacter sp. Cpo221 | reverse complement strand
GCATTCGACCAGATCGATAACGCGCCGGAAGAAAAAGCTCGTGGTATCACCATCAACACTTCTCACGTTGAATATGACACCCCGACTCGCCACTACGCACACGTAGACTGCCCGGGCCACGCCGACTATGTTAAAAACATGATCACCGGTGCTGCGCAGATGGACGGCGCGATCCTGGTTGTTGCTGCGACTGACGGCCCGATGCCGCAGACTCGTGAGCACATCCTGCTGGGTCGTCAGGTAGGCGTTCCGTACATCATCGTGTTCCTGAACAAATGCGACATGGTTGATGACGAAGAGCTGCTGGAACTGGTAGAAATGGAAGTTCGTGAACTTCTGTCTCAGTACGATTTCCCGGGCGACGACACTCCGATCGTTCGTGGTTCTGCTCTGAAAGCGCTGGAAGGCGAAGCAGAGTGGGAAGCGAAAATCATCGAACTGGCTGGCTTCCTGGATTCTTACATCCCAGAACCAGAGCGTGCGATTGACAAGCCGTTCCTGCTGCCTATCGAAGACGTATTCTCCATCTCCGGTCGTGGTACCGTTGTTACCGGTCGTGTAGAGCGCGGTATCATCAAAGTTGGTGAAGAAGTTGAAATCGTTGGTATCAAAGAGACTGCTAAGTCTACCTGTACTGGCGTTGAAATGTTCCGCAAACTGCTGGACGAAGGCCGTGCTGGTGAGAACGTTGGTGTTCTGCTGCGTGGTATCAAGCGTGAAGAAATCGAACGTGGTCAGGTACTGGCTAAGCCGGGCTCTATCAAGCCGCACACCAAGTTCGAATCTGAAGTGTACATTCTGTCCAAAGACGAAGGCGGCCGTCATACTCCGTTCTTCAAAGGCTACCGTCCGCAGTTCTACTTCCGTACTACTGACGTGACTGGTACCATCGAACTGCCGGAAGGCGTAGAGATGGTAATGCCGGGCGACAACATCAAAATGGTTGTTACCCTGATCCACCCAATCGCGATGGACGACGGTCTGCGTTTCGCAATCCGTGAAGGCGGCCGTACTGTTGGTGCGGGCGTTGTTGCCAAAGTAATGAGCTAATTGCCGAATAACATTTGACGCAATGCGCAATAAAAGGGCATCATTTGATGCCCTTTTTGCACGCTTTCACACCAGAACCTGGCTCATCAGTGATTTTTTTTGTCATAATCATTGCTGAGACAGGCTCTGAAGAGGGCGTTTAGTCCGAAACGCACCAGAGCATTTCGGTTTGGATCGCCTCGCTTACGCGGGGTGAAAATGTTTGTAGAATACTTCTGACAGGTTGGTTTATGAGTGCGAATACCGAAGCTCAAGGAAGCGGGCGCGGCCTGGAAGCGATGAAGTGGGTTGTTGTCGCTGTATTGCTGCTTGTAGCTATCGTTGGCAACTACCTCTATCGTGACATGATGCTGCCGCTGCGTGCGCTGGCCGTAGTGATTCTGATTGCCGCAGCGGGTGGTGTCGCGCTGTTGACAACAAAAGGTAAAGCGACCGTTGCTTTTGCCCGTGAAGCGAGAACCGAAGTCCGTAAGGTCATTTGGCCAACTCGCCAGGAAACATTGCACACCACATTAATTGTGGCTGCGGTTACCGCAGTAATGTCACTGATCCTGTGGGGACTGGATGGTATTCTGGTTCGCCTGGTATCCTTTATCACTGGCCTGAGGTTCTAAGATGTCTGAAGCCCCTAAAAAGCGCTGGTACGTCGTTCAGGCGTTTTCCGGTTTTGAAGGCCGCGTAGCCACGTCGCTGCGCGAATATATCAAGTTACAAAATATGGAAGAGCTGTTTGGCGAAGTCATGGTGCCGACCGAAGAAGTGGTCGAAATCCGTGGTGGCCAGCGTCGCAAGAGCGAACGTAAATTCTTCCCGGGCTATGTACTGGTCCAGATGGTGATGAATGACGCAAGCTGGCACCTGGTGCGCAGCGTGCCGCGTGTGATGGGCTTTATCGGCGGTACATCTGACCGTCCGGCGCCGATCAGCGACAAAGAAGTTGATGCGATCATGAACCGTCTGCAGCAGGTTGGCGATAAACCACGTCCGAAAACGATGTTTGAGCCAGGTGAAATGGTTCGCGTTAGTGACGGTCCGTTTGCTGACTTTAACGGTGTGGTTGAAGAAGTGGACTACGAGAAGTCCCGCCTGAAAGTCTCTGTTTCTATCTTCGGTCGCGCGACCCCAGTAGAACTGGACTTTGCCCAGGTAGAAAAAGCCTAAACAGCGATCAAAAAAGCGGCGATTTAATCGTTGCACAAGGCGCGAGATTGGAATACAATTTCGCGCCTTTTGTTTTTATGGGCCCTGTCCGTAAAACGAATTTAATCACGGGGAGCCTCCTTGAGGCGCTATAACCCAACTAGAGGAATTTAGAATGGCTAAGAAAGTCCAGGCCTACGTCAAGCTGCAGGTTGCAGCTGGTATGGCTAACCCGAGTCCGCCGGTAGGTCCAGCACTGGGTCAACAAGGCGTGAACATCATGGAATTCTGCAAAGCGTTCAACGCAAAAACTGATTCCATGGAAAAAGGTCTGCCGATCCCGGTTGTTATCACCGTTTACGCTGACCGTTCTTTCACTTTCGTTACCAAAACGCCTCCGGCAGCAGTTCTGCTGAAGAAAGCGGCTGGTATCAAGTCTGGTTCCGGCAAGCCGAACAAAGACAAAGTGGGTAAAATTTCCCGCGCTCAGCTGCAGGAAATCGCGCAGACCAAAGCTGCCGACATGACTGGTTCCGACATTGAAGCGATGACTCGCTCCATTGAAGGTACTGCACGTTCCATGGGCCTGGTAGTGGAGGACTAAGAAATGGCTAAACTGACCAAGCGTATGCGCGTGATCCGTGACAAAGTTGATGCAACTAAACAGTACGACATCAACGAAGCTATTGCTCTGCTGAAAGAGCTGGCCACTGCTAAATTCGTAGAAAGCGTAGACGTTGCCGTTAACCTCGGCATCGACGCTCGTAAATCTGACCAGAACGTACGTGGTGCAACTGTACTGCCGCACGGTACTGGCCGTTCCGTTCGCGTAGCCGTATTTGCCCAGGGCGCAAACGCTGAAGCTGCTAAAGCTGCAGGCGCTGAGCTGGTAGGTATGGAAGATCTGGCTGACCAGATCAAAAAAGGCGAAATGAACTTTGACGTTGTTATTGCTTCCCCGGATGCAATGCGCGTTGTTGGCCAGCTGGGTCAGGTTCTGGGCCCGCGCGGCCTGATGCCAAACCCGAAAGTTGGTACTGTAACCCCTAACGTTGCTGAAGCAGTTAAGAACGCTAAAGCAGGTCAGGTTCGTTACCGTAACGACAAAAACGGCATCATCCACACCACCATCGGTAAAGTGGATTTTGACGCTGACAAACTGAAAGAAAACCTGGAATCTCTGCTGGTTGCGCTGAAAAAAGCGAAACCGACTCAGGCTAAAGGCGTGTACATCAAGAAAGTTAGCATCTCCACCACCATGGGTGCTGGTGTTGCCGTTGATCAGTCCGGTCTGACTGCGACTGTGGCGAACTAATATTCGCCTTTACGTGGGCGGTGATTTTGTCTACAATCTTACCCCCACGTTTCTGCTAATTGCAGACGTATATCCGAGATATTCAGGCTGTGGCAAGGCGACAACTGAGTGAATCGCCAGAAGCATAGTTAACTATGTGACTGGTGTGAACGAAGGCAGTCAACGCCGTCACAGATTGAATAGCGACAGATAGACAAGATTTGTTCGTTGGAGCCTGGCCTATCCAGGCCTCCGTCGAAGACCGCAGGTGTTTCGTAAGAAACTTAATGCCCTGCGTAGACGGTGACAGAACGCTAAGATTATTTCTGATACTCTGGCTTGTTTCTGCTCACCGTATTTAGACGCTCTCTCAGTTGGGGAGAGTGAAGTGAGTTCCGGAACATGAGTTCCGGCAAACATCCAGGAGCAAAGCTAATGGCTTTAAATCTTCAAGACAAACAAGCGATTGTTGCTGAAGTCAGCGAAGTAGCCAAAGGCGCGCTGTCTGCAGTAGTTGCGGATTCCCGTGGCGTAACTGTAGATAAAATGACTGAACTGCGTAAAGCAGGTCGTGAAGCTGGCGTATACATGCGTGTTGTTCGTAACACCCTGCTGCGCCGCGTCGTTGAAGGTACTCAGTTCGAGTGCCTGAAAGACACGTTTGTTGGTCCGACCCTGATTGCATACTCTATGGAACACCCGGGCGCTGCTGCTCGTCTGTTCAAAGAGTTCGCGAAAGCGAATGCAAAATTTGAGGTCAAAGCCGCAGCCTTTGAAGGTGAATTGATCCCGGCATCGCAAATCGATCGCCTGGCAACTCTGCCGACCTACGAAGAAGCAATTGCACGCCTGATGGCAACCATGAAAGAAGCTTCGGCTGGCAAACTGGTTCGTACTCTGGCTGCTGTACGCGATGCGAAAGAAGCTGCTTAATCGCAGTTATCTTTCTCAAGCATCTGCTTACGTATAAACTTATTCTGATTTTCAGGAACAATTTAAATGTCTATCACTAAAGATCAAATCATTGAAGCAGTATCCGCTATGTCCGTAATGGACGTTGTAGAACTGATCTCTGCAATGGAAGAAAAATTCGGTGTTTCCGCTGCTGCTGCTGTAGCTGTAGCTGCTGGCCCGGCTGAAGCTGCTGAAGAAAAAACTGAATTCGACGTAATTCTGAAAGCTGCTGGCGCTAACAAAGTTGCTGTAATCAAAGCAGTACGTGGCGCAACTGGCCTGGGTCTGAAAGAAGCTAAAGACCTGGTAGAATCTGCTCCGGCTGCCCTGAAAGAAGGCATCAGCAAAGACGACGCAGAAGCACTGAAAAAATCTCTGGAAGAAGCTGGCGCTGAAGTTGAAGTTAAATAAGCCAACTTTTCTGGTTGCAGCCTAAGAAATTAGGCTGATGGCTGGTGACTTTTTAGTCACCAGCCTTTTTGCGCTGTAAGGCGCCAGTAGCATTTCACACTGTTTGACTACTGCTGTGCCTTTCAATGCTTGTTTCTATCGACGTCTTAATATACTGCGACAGAGCATCAGTTCTGTGTAAATCGCAATGAAATGGTTTAAGCGTGATAGCAACAGGCATTGCGGAAAGTATTCGATTTTCCGGTCAACAAAATAGTGTTGCACAAACTGTCCCTTCGTCGGACAGATGGGTCGACTTGTCAGCGAGCTGAGGAACCCTAATGGTTTACTCCTATACCGAGAAAAAACGTATTCGTAAGGATTTTGGTAAACGTCCACAAGTGTTGGACATACCTTATCTCCTTTCTATCCAGCTTGACTCGTTTCAGAAGTTCATCGAGCAAGATCCTGAAGGGCAGTATGGTCTGGAAGCAGCTTTCCGTTCCGTTTTCCCGATTCAGAGCTACAGCGGTAATTCCGAGCTGCAATACGTCAGCTACCGCCTTGGCGAACCGGTGTTTGACGTTCAGGAATGTCAGATCCGTGGCGTGACCTATTCCGCACCGCTGCGCGTAAAACTGCGTCTGGTGATCTACGAGCGCGAAGCGCCGGAAGGCACCGTAAAAGACATTAAAGAACAAGAAGTCTACATGGGCGAAATTCCGCTCATGACTGACAACGGTACCTTTGTAATCAATGGTACTGAGCGTGTTATCGTTTCTCAGCTGCACCGTAGTCCTGGCGTCTTCTTTGACTCCGACAAAGGTAAAACCCACTCTTCGGGTAAAGTGCTGTATAACGCGCGCATCATCCCTTACCGTGGTTCCTGGCTGGACTTCGAATTCGATCCGAAGGACAACCTGTTTGTACGTATTGACCGTCGCCGTAAACTGCCTGCGACCATTATTCTGCGTGCACTGAACTACACCACTGAGCAGATCCTTGACCTGTTCTTTGAAAAAGTTGTTTTCGAAATTCGCGACAACAAGCTGCAGATGGAACTGGTGCCGGAACGCCTGCGTGGTGAAACCGCCTCCTTTGACATTGAAGCTAACGGCAAAGTCTACGTCGAAAAAGGCCGTCGCATCACTGCGCGCCACATTCGCCAACTGGAAAAAGACGATATCAAACATATCGAAGTTCCGGTTGAATACATTGCTGGTAAAGTTGCGGCTAAAGACTACGTTGACGAATCTACTGGCGAGCTGATCTGCGCAGCTAACATGGAGCTGAGCCTGGATCTGCTGGCTAAGCTGAGCCAGTCTGGTCACAAGCGTATCGAAACGCTGTTCACTAACGATCTGGACCACGGTCCGTACATTTCTGAAACTGTACGTGTTGACCCAACCAACGATCGTCTGAGCGCACTGGTAGAAATCTACCGCATGATGCGTCCTGGTGAGCCGCCGACTCGTGAAGCTGCTGAAAGCCTGTTCGAGAACCTGTTCTTCTCCGAAGACCGCTATGACCTGTCTGCGGTTGGTCGTATGAAGTTCAACCGTTCTCTGCTGCGCGACGAAATCGAAGGTTCTGGTATCCTGAGCAAAGACGACATCATCGAAGTGATGAAGAAGCTCATCGATATCCGTAACGGTAAAGGCGAAGTCGATGATATCGACCACCTCGGCAACCGTCGTATCCGTTCCGTAGGCGAAATGGCGGAAAACCAGTTCCGCGTTGGCCTGGTACGTGTTGAGCGTGCGGTGAAAGAGCGTCTGTCTCTGGGCGATCTGGATACCCTGATGCCTCAGGATATGATCAACGCCAAGCCGATTTCTGCAGCAGTGAAAGAGTTCTTTGGTTCCAGCCAGCTGTCTCAGTTTATGGACCAGAACAACCCGCTGTCTGAGATTACGCACAAACGTCGTATCTCCGCACTCGGCCCAGGCGGTCTGACCCGTGAACGCGCAGGCTTCGAAGTTCGAGACGTACACCCGACTCACTACGGTCGTGTATGTCCAATCGAAACGCCTGAAGGTCCGAACATCGGTCTGATCAACTCCCTGTCCGTGTATGCACAGACTAACGAATACGGCTTCCTCGAGACTCCGTACCGTAAAGTGACCGACGGTGTTGTAACTGACGAAATTCATTACCTGTCTGCTATCGAAGAAGGCAACTACGTTATCGCTCAGGCGAACTCCAACCTGGATGACGAAGGCCACTTTGTAGAAGATCTGGTTACCTGCCGTAGCAAAGGCGAATCCAGCTTGTTCAGCCGCGACCAGGTTGACTACATGGACGTATCCACCCAGCAGGTGGTATCCGTCGGTGCGTCCCTGATCCCGTTCCTGGAACACGATGACGCCAACCGTGCATTGATGGGTGCGAACATGCAACGTCAGGCGGTTCCGACTCTGCGCGCTGATAAGCCGCTGGTTGGTACCGGTATGGAACGTGCTGTTGCCGTTGACTCCGGTGTTACTGCAGTGGCTAAACGTGGCGGTACTGTTCAGTACGTGGATGCTTCCCGTATCGTTATCAAAGTTAACGAAGACGAGATGTACCCGGGCGAAGCAGGTATCGACATTTATAACCTGACCAAATACACCCGTTCTAACCAGAACACCTGTATCAACCAGATGCCTTGTGTATCTCTGGGCGAGCCGGTTGAACGTGGTGATGTGCTGGCAGACGGTCCGTCCACCGACCTCGGTGAACTGGCGCTGGGTCAGAACATGCGCGTGGCATTCATGCCATGGAATGGTTACAACTTCGAAGACTCCATCCTCGTATCCGAGCGTGTTGTCCAGGAAGACCGTTTCACTACCATCCACATTCAGGAACTGGCATGCGTGTCCCGTGACACCAAGCTGGGGCCAGAAGAGATCACCGCTGACATCCCGAACGTGGGTGAAGCTGCGCTCTCCAAACTGGATGAATCCGGTATCGTTTATATCGGTGCGGAAGTGACCGGTGGCGACATTCTGGTTGGTAAGGTAACGCCGAAAGGTGAAACCCAGCTGACGCCAGAAGAGAAGCTGCTGCGTGCAATCTTCGGTGAGAAAGCGTCTGACGTTAAAGACTCTTCTCTGCGCGTGCCAAACGGTGTTTCCGGTACGATTATCGACGTTCAGGTCTTTACTCGCGATGGCGTAGAAAAAGACAAACGTGCGCTGGAAATCGAAGAGATGCAGCTGAAGCAGGCGAAAAAAGACTTGTCTGAAGAACTGCAGATCCTCGAAGCTGGCCTGTTCAGCCGTATCTACGCTGTGCTGGTTTCCGGTGGTGTTGAAGCTGAGAAGCTCGACAAACTGCCGCGTGACCGCTGGTTAGAACTCGGCCTGACCGACGAAGAGAAACAGAATCAGCTGGAGCAACTGGCTGAGCAGTACGACGAACTGAAACACGAATTCGAGAAAAAACTCGAAGCAAAACGCCGTAAAATCACTCAGGGCGACGATCTGGCACCGGGCGTGCTGAAGATTGTTAAGGTTTATCTGGCGGTTAAACGTCGGATCCAGCCTGGTGATAAGATGGCAGGTCGTCACGGTAACAAGGGTGTAATCTCTAAGATCAACCCGATCGAAGATATGCCACACGATGCTAACGGTACGCCGGTAGATATCGTACTGAACCCGCTGGGCGTACCATCGCGTATGAACATCGGTCAGATCCTTGAAACCCACCTGGGTATGGCTGCAAAAGGTATCGGCGATAAGATCAACGCCATGCTGAAACAGCAGCAGGAAGTCGCGAAACTGCGCGAGTTCATCCAGCGTGCTTACGATCTGGGTTCAGATGTTCGTCAGAAAGTTGACCTGAATACCTTCAGCGATGAAGAAGTTCTGCGTCTGGCTGAAAACCTGAAAAAAGGTATGCCGATCGCAACGCCGGTATTCGACGGTGCGAAAGAGTCTGAAATCAAGGAACTGTTACAGCTGGGTGGCCTGCCGACTTCCGGTCAGATCACACTGTTCGACGGTCGTACCGGTGAGCAGTTCGAGCGCCAGGTTACCGTTGGCTACATGTACATGCTGAAACTGAACCACCTGGTTGATGACAAGATGCATGCGCGTTCTACCGGTTCTTACAGCCTGGTTACTCAGCAGCCGCTGGGTGGTAAGGCGCAGTTCGGTGGTCAGCGCTTCGGGGAGATGGAAGTGTGGGCGCTGGAAGCATATGGCGCAGCATACACCCTGCAGGAAATGCTCACCGTTAAGTCTGATGACGTGAACGGTCGTACTAAGATGTATAAAAACATCGTGGACGGCAACCATCAGATGGAACCAGGCATGCCGGAATCCTTCAACGTACTGTTGAAAGAGATTCGTTCGCTGGGTATCAACATCGAGCTGGAAGACGAGTAACTCTCGATCAAACAGGTCACTGGTGCTGGCGTAACAGCCAGCGCCAGATTGTGCTAACTCCGACGGGAGCAAATCCGTGAAAGATTTATTAAAGTTTCTGAAAGCGCAGACTAAAACCGAAGAGTTTGATGCGATCAAAATTGCTCTGGCCTCGCCAGACATGATCCGTTCATGGTCTTTCGGTGAAGTTAAGAAGCCGGAAACCATCAACTACCGTACGTTCAAACCTGAACGTGACGGCCTTTTCTGCGCCCGTATCTTTGGGCCGGTAAAAGACTACGAGTGCCTGTGCGGTAAGTACAAGCGCCTGAAACACCGTGGTGTGATCTGTGAGAAGTGCGGCGTTGAAGTGACCCAGACTAAAGTACGCCGTGAGCGTATGGGCCACATCGAGCTGGCGTCTCCGACTGCTCACATCTGGTTCCTGAAATCTCTGCCGTCCCGTATCGGTCTGCTGCTCGATATGCCGCTGCGCGATATCGAACGCGTACTGTACTTCGAATCTTATGTGGTTATCGAAGGCGGTATGACTAACCTGGAACGTCAACAGATCCTGACTGAAGAGCAGTATCTGGACGCTCTGGAAGAGTTCGGTGATGAATTCGACGCGAAGATGGGTGCGGAAGCTATCCAGGCCCTGCTGAAGAGCATGGATCTGGAGCAAGAGTGTGAAACTCTGCGCGAAGAGCTGAACGAAACCAACTCTGAAACCAAGCGTAAGAAGCTGACCAAGCGTATCAAACTGCTGGAAGCCTTCGTACAGTCTGGCAACAAGCCAGAGTGGATGATCCTGACCGTTCTGCCGGTTCTGCCGCCAGATCTGCGTCCGCTGGTTCCGCTGGATGGTGGTCGTTTCGCAACATCGGATCTGAACGATCTGTATCGTCGCGTTATCAACCGTAACAACCGTCTGAAACGTCTGCTGGATCTGGCTGCGCCGGACATCATCGTACGCAACGAAAAACGTATGCTGCAGGAAGCGGTTGACGCCCTGCTGGATAACGGTCGTCGCGGTCGTGCGATCACCGGTTCTAACAAACGTCCTCTGAAATCTTTGGCCGACATGATCAAAGGTAAACAGGGTCGTTTCCGTCAGAACCTGCTCGGTAAGCGTGTTGACTACTCCGGTCGTTCTGTAATCACCGTAGGTCCATACCTGCGTCTGCATCAGTGCGGTCTGCCGAAGAAAATGGCACTGGAACTGTTCAAACCGTTCATCTACGGCAAGCTGGAACTGCGTGGCCTGGCCACCACCATCAAAGCCGCTAAGAAAATGGTTGAGCGTGAAGAAGCTGTCGTTTGGGATATCCTGGACGAAGTTATCCGCGAACACCCGGTACTGTTGAACCGTGCACCAACACTGCACCGTCTGGGTATCCAGGCATTTGAACCGGTACTGATCGAAGGTAAAGCAATCCAGCTGCACCCGCTGGTTTGTGCGGCATATAACGCCGACTTCGATGGTGACCAGATGGCTGTTCACGTACCGCTGACGCTGGAAGCCCAGCTCGAAGCGCGTGCGCTGATGATGTCTACCAACAACATCCTGTCCCCGGCGAACGGCGAACCTATCATCGTTCCGTCTCAGGACGTTGTATTGGGTCTGTACTACATGACCCGTGACTGTGTTAACGCCAAAGGCGAAGGCATGGTGCTGACTGGCCCGAAAGAAGCTGAGCGTATCTATCGCGCAGGTCTGGCCTCTCTGCATGCGCGCGTTAAAGTGCGTATCACCGAATACGAAAAAGATGAAAACGGCGAATTCGTTGCGAAAACCAGCCTGAAAGACACGACCGTTGGCCGTGCTATTCTGTGGATGATCGTACCGAAAGGTCTGCCTTTCTCCATCGTCAACCAGGCGCTGGGCAAGAAAGCTATCTCCAAAATGCTGAACACCTGTTACCGCATTTTGGGCCTGAAGCCGACCGTTATCTTCGCTGACCAGACAATGTACACCGGCTTTGCATATGCAGCGCGTTCAGGTGCATCTGTTGGTATTGATGACATGGTCATCCCAGAGAAGAAACACGAGATCATCTCTGAAGCGGAAGCTGAAGTTGCTGAGATCCAGGAGCAGTTCCAGTCTGGTCTGGTAACCGCGGGCGAACGCTATAACAAAGTTATCGATATCTGGGCTGCGGCGAACGATCGTGTATCCAAAGCGATGATGGATAACCTGCAAACTGAAACCGTTATTAACCGTGACGGCGTAGAAGAGCAGCAGGTTTCCTTCAACAGCATCTACATGATGGCCGACTCCGGTGCGCGTGGTTCTGCAGCACAGATTCGTCAGCTGGCTGGTATGCGTGGTCTGATGGCGAAGCCAGATGGCTCCATCATCGAAACGCCAATCACCGCGAACTTCCGTGAAGGTCTGAACGTACTCCAGTACTTCATCTCTACTCACGGTGCTCGTAAAGGTCTGGCGGATACCGCGCTGAAAACAGCGAACTCCGGTTATCTGACTCGTCGTCTGGTTGACGTCGCGCAGGACTTGGTTGTTACTGAAGACGATTGCGGCACTCTGGAAGGCATCACCATGACCCCGGTTATCGAGGGTGGTGACGTTAAAGAGCCGCTGCGCGATCGCGTACTGGGTCGTGTGACTGCTGAAGATGTTCTGAAGCCGGGTACGGCGGATATTCTGGTTCCACGCAACACGCTGCTGCACGAACAGTGGTGTGATCTGCTGGAAGAGAACTCCGTAGACTCCGTTAAAGTCCGTTCCGTTGTATCTTGTGACACTGACTTTGGTGTATGTGCGCACTGCTATGGTCGTGACCTGGCGCGTGGCCACATCATCAACAAAGGTGAAGCAATCGGCGTTATCGCGGCACAGTCCATCGGTGAACCGGGTACACAGCTGACGATGCGTACGTTCCACATCGGTGGTGCGGCATCTCGTGCGGCTGCTGAATCCAGCATCCAGGTGAAAAACAAAGGTAGCATCCGTCTGAGCAACGCGAAGTCGGTTGTGAACTCCAGCGGTAAACTGGTTATCACCTCACGTAACACCGAACTGAAACTGATCGACGAATTCGGCCGTACCAAAGAAAGCTATAAAGTGCCTTACGGCTCCGTTATGGCGAAAGGTGATGGCGAACAGGTTGCTGGCGGCGAAACCGTAGCAAACTGGGATCCGCACACCATGCCGGTTATCACCGAAGTGAGTGGTTTCGTCCGCTTTACTGACATGATCGACGGCCAGACCATTACTCGTCAGACCGACGAGCTGACCGGTCTGTCTTCTCTGGTGGTTCTGGATTCTGCAGAGCGTACTGCGGGTGGTAAAGACCTGCGTCCGGCACTGAAAATTGTTGATGCTCAGGGCAACGACGTTCTGATCCCAGGCACCGATATGCCTGCTCAGTACTTCCTGCCGGGTAAAGCGATTGTTCAGCTGGAAGATGGCGTACAGATCAGCTCTGGTGACACCCTGGCGCGTGTTCCGCAGGAATCCGGCGGTACCAAGGATATCACCGGTGGTCTGCCGCGCGTTGCGGACCTGTTCGAAGCACGTCGTCCGAAAGAGCCGGCAATCCTGGCTGAAATCAGCGGCATCATTTCCTTCGGTAAAGAAACCAAAGGTAAACGTCGTCTGGTTATCACCCCGGTAGACGGTAGCGAACCTTACGAAGAGATGATTCCGAAATGGCGTCAGCTCAACGTGTTCGAAGGTGAACGTGTAGAACGTGGTGACGTGGTTTCCGACGGTCCGGAAGCGCCGCACGACATCCTGCGTCTGCGTGGTGTGCATGCTGTAACTCGTTACATCGTTAACGAAGTTCAGGACGTATACCGTCTGCAGGGCGTTAAGATTAACGATAAACACATCGAAGTTATCGTTCGTCAGATGCTGCGTAAAGCCACCATCGAAAGCGCTGGTAGCTCCGACTTCCTGGAAGGCGAGCAGGTTGAATACTCCCGCGTCAAGATCGCAAACCGCGAGCTGGAAGCGAACGGCAAAGTGGGTGCAACGTTCTCCCGCGATCTGCTGGGTATCACCAAAGCGTCTCTGGCAACCGAGTCCTTCATCTCTGCAGCATCGTTCCAGGAAACCACGCGTGTCCTGACCGAAGCAGCTGTTGCAGGTAAACGTGATGAACTGCGCGGTCTGAAAGAGAACGTCATCGTGGGTCGTCTGATCCCGGCAGGTACTGGTTATGCGTACCACCAGGATCGTATGCGTCGTCGCGCAGCGGGCGAACTGCCAGCTGCACCGCAGGTAACTGCTGAAGATGCGTCTGCCAGCCTGGCAGAACTGCTGAACGCAGGCCTGGGCGGTTCTGACAACGATTAATCGTTGCCGACCATAATAAAAAACCCGCTTCGGCGGGTTTTTTTATGTTTATGTTATTTCTGATGGCGATTATCAGGTCGACGAAACCATCCGGCAGTGTCATTAATTTACCGGTGGTAACCGCCGATAAAGCTCAATCATATCGCCGGCCAGATCCTGAATCACCATGGCATTCATCAAGTGGTCCTGCGAATGAACGGTGATGAGATTAACCGGTAGTTTGCCGGTACCTTCATCAATGCCGATCAGCTGGGTCTGGATTTTATGTGCCTGTTTGACGTACTCGCGTGATTCCGTCATTGCTTGTTCTGCAGCGGAGAAATCACCTTTACGCGCCAGTTGCAATGCCGTCAGGGCCTGGCTGCGTGCAGCGCCAGCATTTACCAATAACTCCATGATGATCGTTTCTAACTCTTCCATACCATCACTCCAGTAGTTTCAGCGCCTTATCCAGTACCGCATCGCCTTTCATCATGCCGTAATCCATCATGTCGATAACGGCGACCTTTTTGCCTAGTGGGTCGGCGATCGCCTGTAGCTTGGCCTGTTCATACTTAACCTGTGGACCGAGCAAAACGATATCCGCTGTAGCGATATTCTCTTCAAACTCGGCCACCGGGACGGCTTTGATGGTGACGTCGACGCCTTTTTTCTGGGCGGCATCTTTCATCCTTTGCACCAGCATGCTGGTGGACATTCCGGCGGCACAGCATAAAACGATGTTTTTCATAAGCAGTCTCGATCAACATGTGTGAATTGATAATTATCGCGAGCCAGCTATAGCAACAACTGCTTTGCAACGAATGTGTGCAAGGCATCACAAAGAAAGCCGCTTTTTCTGAAACCGGTTACAAAAAGAGGCAGAACCCTGCGATCTGGACCAGGGCCAGCGGCTTTTTGACTCGCTTATCACATGCTGGAATATATAATTACTGTCAATAAATACATGTTATAAAAAACAGTATTGACAGCGTTTTTTAAACCCGTATGTTAATACTTAACAGCGGAGAAATTGTAGTTTGCTGTTAACGTAGTAAGTGTTAGTAGAGCTTGATTGGGGTTTGCGATAAAGGCCACGAAGTATTTTTTGTATGGGATAGTCGATGCTGAAAACGCTATCTTTTCACTTCGACAATGCTTTCAGGCCACGTAGTTGATATATCTAATCGCAAAAAGTCAGTAAAGCGCGACGATGTAACGCCATGATTTTATAGTAAATATTTGTGATTCTGCTTTTCTGGTTATCACAAGGGAAATAAGGCAACGCATCAAAGAGTATATGTCGCGAGGGGAAGTGTACTTGTTTAGGTCACCAGCCTTGAGTTCTATTATCAAGCGGGTGGAATGTGTTTAACGGTAAATAGAGGAAAGCTTTAGTTAGTATCAATATCCAATATTATCTATAGTAAACGTGTACATTTTAAAGTAGTACCATCAGCAGTATTAAATCGTTAAGTTTATTAATGTTAAATTTGAAGTGTGTAGTAACGTAAAGCCCTGACTGCAATAGTCGGGGCTTTTGTTCATTGTAGATCAAGCTGTTATCCAGGATGCTTAGCCGCGATGGTTCAACATTGCATCACTCAGTGGGTATTAAAAAAATTAATGCTTGCTTAATGATTAGAAGTAGGTCTACTATAGCGGCATCGGTTTGGAACACAGACCTTATGCAAGCAGTTTTAGTAAAGCAGTTCTCAGTTCAAGCGTTATCCTCAGATACTCTTCTTCATGAGCCTCCTCCCTAAGTGCCCCATAAGTTAATTTCTGCAAAACAGGCCATCTTCGCTGCATATGCGGCTCAAAAACATGAAAGGAAGTATCTATGTCTAACAAAATGACTGGTTTAGTAAAATGGTTTAACTCTGATAAAGGCTTCGGTTTTATCACTCCTCAGGATGGTAGCAAGGATGTGTTTGTGCATTTCTCCGCTATCCAGAGTAACGATTTTAAAACGTTAGACGAAGGTCAAAAGGTGGAGTTCTCCGTGGAGAATGGCGCTAAAGGCCCGTCTGCTGTTAACGTTGTCGCGCTGTAATCGCCGATAATTTCACGAGCGCTTACGATAGCGATGAAGGCCAGAGCCCGAGCAGTTAAGTGCCAGTGAAGAAAAAACCCGCGAAAGCGGGTTTTTTTGTTTATGCGATTGCTCCTGACCTACGGTACCTGTGAAGCGCGCCCCAGATAGCTGTCCCATTCTTTCCACACGGGCTGTAAACCCTGGGCCATGAGTGCTTCAGCAACGGCTTCTGGGCGACGATCGTCGTGCGGGGAGAACTGTTCCAGTTCGGGGTGGTTATCGGCATAACCACCGGGCTGGGTTTTTGAGAAGGCGCTGACGTTGTTGATCGCCAACGGGATCACATGGTCACGAAACCATGGCGATTCGCGGGTGGAGAGCGACAGCTCAATTTCTGGCGCCAGTAAACGAAACGTGCAAATGGTCTGGACCAACTGTCGCTCATCCATGATCGATGCAGGCTCAACGCCTCCGGTGCATGGGCGCAGGCGAGGGAAGGAGATAGAGTAACGGCTCTGCCAGTAATGCTGCTGCATCCATAGCAGATGTTCAGCCACCATATAGCAATCAACCCGCCAGCTATCGGACAAACCAATTAACGCGCCAAGACCGATTTTGTCGATCCCTGCGCGGCCCAGCCTGTCCGGCGTTTCCAGGCGCCAGAAGAAATCCTGCTTTTTCCCTTTTAAATGGTGACGAGCGTAAGTTGCCTCATGATAACTCTCCTGATACACCATCACGCCATCCAGCCCCAGCGTCTTTAGCTCGGCATATTCAGCTTCTGATAACGGCTGTACCTCCATCTGTAAAGAGGCAAACTGGCGGCGAATGGCGGGCAAATGGCGACGAAAATAATCCATCCCCACTTTGGCCTGATGTTCACCGGTGACCAACAGCAGATGCTCAAAGCCCAGCTCACGGATAGCCGCACACTCCCGTGTTATCTCATCTTCGTCCAGCGTTTTACGTTTGATACGGTTGCTCATCGAAAAACCGCAGTAGGTGCAGTCGTTGGCGCAAAGGTTGGAGAGATACAACGGCACGTAAAAGCTCACCGTGTTGCCAAAACGCTGGCGGGTGAGCTTTTGCGCCCGTTGCGCCAGCGGCTCCAGATAATCTGCTGCGGCAGGAGAGAGCAATGCCATCAGATCGTCGCGACTAAGATGCGAAGCGTTGAGGGCACGCTCCACGTCAGCGGCGGTTTTACCGTTGATGCGCAGGCGGATGTCGTCCCAGTCCAGCTGTCGCCAGCGGTCACTGAACGTTTTCATGCGAAGGCCTCCAGGAAACCGGTTAACGGGCTGGTGGGATTTGCCTGCGAACTTTTCCTTCCGGGTACCGCCTGGCGTGCCAGTAAGCCAGCTTCAACGGCCAGACGGAAGGCGGTTGCCATCATCACCGGGCTGTCGGCTACCGCGATAGCCGTGTTGACCAACACTGCGTCGGCGCCCATTTCCAGTGCCTGTGTGGCGTGGCTGGGGACGCCGATGCCTGCATCAACCACCACCGGCACGGTCGCCTGTTGGATAATAATCTCCAGCATCGCTTTGGTTTCCAGCCCCTGATTAGAACCGATGGGCGCGCCGAGCGGCATCACCGCCGAACAACCAACCTCTTCCAGCCGTTTGCATAGCACCGGATCTGCGCCACAGTAAGGCAGCACCACGAAGCCCTTTTTCACCAGTGCTTCTGCAGCTTTCAATGTTTCGATTGGATCGGGTAACAGCCAGCGGGCGTCCGGATGGATTTCTAATTTCAGCCAGTTTGTGCCCAGCGCTTCACGCGCCAACTGGGCAGCAAAAATCGCCTCTTCAGCGGTTTTTGCCCCCGAAGTGTTGGGCAACAGCGTCACACCAGCGTCTACCAGCGGCGCCAGAATGGCATCGTTGTGCTGACGCAAATCCACGCGCTTCATGGCCAGCGTTACCAGTTGGCTGCCGGAGGCGCGAATCGCTTCGACCATCAGCTGCGATGAAGCAAATTTTCCGGTGCCGGTGAACAGATGCGAATCAAACGTTTTGTCGGCAATACGTAACATATCAACCCCCTGCAATAACCTGAAAAAGCAGGATCTGGTCGCCTTCCTGCACGATTTGCTGCTCCCACTGCTCGCGCGGGAGGATCTGCTGATTGAGCGCCAGCGCCGCGCCCGGTTTAAGCCGATTAAGCGCAGTGAGCAGCCCACTGACGGTTTGTCCTTCGGCGCACTGCATCGGCTCATCATTGAACTGAATCTGCATGTTGCCCTCCGCATACCGGGCAGCCGCTGGCGCGTCGTAGTGCGAAGCTGCGCCACTGGCTGGTTTTACCGTCAAACAGGCGTAGCTCTCCGCTGGGCGTCTCAATACCGCTGAGCAATTTAATCGCTTCCAACGCCTGCAGGGTGCCCATCACGCCCACAACCGGTCCGACGATACCGGCGGTACGGCAGTTGCGTTCGGGCTCTACATCGTCCGGCCACAGGCAGCGGTAACATCCTTGTTCCCACGGGGGCGTCAGCACCATCAGTTGGCCGCCAAAGCCGACGGCGCTGGCGGTGACGAGCGGGGTGTTGAGCGTTACGCAGGCGGCGTTAATTTCCTGGCGCGTGGCCATGTTATCGGTACAGTCGAGCACCACATCGGCACGCGCTACCGCATGCCGAAGCGCATCGCCTTTCAGTCGCTGCTGGAGTGACACCAGCTCGATATCCGGGTTGAGCCGCGTCAGGCGCTGCTGGGCAACCTGCGATTTTGAACGTGCGATATCATCAGTGGTAAACAGGATCTGGCGCTGCAGGTTGCTCAGATGAATGTCGTCATCGTCTACCAGCGTCAGTTTTCCGATGCCTGCTCCCGCCAGATACAGCGCGGCAGGCGAACCTAACCCGCCTAAACCGACAATCAGCACATGGCTATCGAGTAGCTTTTGCTGGCCTTCAATGGCGATATCGCCGAGCAGGATCTGCCGGCTGTAACGCATAAAGTCGCGGTCATTCATCGCCTACTCCCGCGATATCCAGTAGTTGGGCCGTAGCGACCTGCCAGTCAGCCGCCTGGGTAATGGCGCTGACCACGGCAATGCTGCCGACGCCGGTCGCCAGTACTGCCGGGGCGCGCTCAAGGCTGATACCGCCAATGGCGACGGTCGGGTAATCCGCTAATCGTTCAATATGGTTTGCCAGTTGCGTAAGTCCCTGCGGGGCGGAAGGCATCTGTTTGGTTTGCGTGGGGAAGACATGACCCAGCGCGATATAAGAAGGTTTAGCGGCGAGCGCGACGTCAATCTCCATATCATCGTGAGTGGAGACCCCCAGGCGTAGACCCGCCGCCTGGATCGCCTTCAGGTCGGTGGTTTCAAGGTCTTCCTGGCCCAGATGTACGCCGTAAGCGCGGTGCTTAATTGCCAGACGCCAGTAGTCGTTGATAAACAGGCGGGCGTTATAGCGACGACCCAGTTCAATGGCGGCCATAACGTCGGCTTCGACCTCTTCATCACGCTTATCTTTAATGCGCAGTTGGATCGTGCGTACGCCCGCCTGCAGCAAGCGTTCAATCCATTGCACGCTGTCCACCACCGGGTAAAGCCCGAGGCGAAACGGCACGGTCGGGAAATCAGGCTGGTACATTACGCCTCCTCTTTTTTGAGGTAGATTTCGCCGCCTTTGGCGCGGAAGTTCTCCGACATATCCGCCATGCCGACTTCAATCGTTTGTGCAGCAGCGTAGTCGCGAACCTCCTGGCTGATTTTCATCGAGCAGAACTTCGGCCCGCACATGGAGCAGAAGTGGGCGACCTTACCGGATTCCTGTGGCAGGGTTTCATCGTGGTAGGCACGGGCGGTGAACGGGTCGAGCGCGAGGTTAAACTGGTCTTCCCAGCGGAATTCGAAGCGCGCTTTCGACATGGCGTTATCGCGGATCTGTGCGCCCGGATGACCTTTTGCTAAGTCAGCTGCATGGGCGGCAATCTTGTAGGTAATCAACCCTTGTTTAACATCTTCTTTGTTCGGCAGGCCGAGGTGCTCTTTTGGCGTGACGTAGCACAGCATCGCGCAGCCAAACCAACCGATCATCGCCGCACCGATCCCGGAAGTGAAGTGGTCGTAGCCCGGCGCGATATCGGTGGTCAACGGTCCTAAAGTGTAGAACGGTGCTTCATGGCAGTGCTCCAGCTCTTCGGTCATGTTGCGCTGGATCATATGCATGGGCACATGACCTGGACCTTCTATCATCACCTGCACGTCGTATTCCCAGGCGATTTTGGTCAGCTCGCCCAGCGTATGCAGCTCGGAGAACTGCGCTTCGTCGTTCGCATCCTGAATTGAACCCGGGCGCAGGCCGTCACCCAGCGACAAAGAGACGTCGTAGGCGGCGCAGATTTCGCAAATCTCGCGGAAATGTTCGTACAGGAAGTTCTCTTTGTGATGAGAAAGGCACCATTTCGCCATAATTGAACCGCCGCGTGAGACAATGCCGGTCAGGCGTTTGGCAGTCATCGGCACGTAGCGCAGCAGCACGCCCGCGTGAATGGTGAAGTAGTCGACGCCCTGTTCAGCCTGCTCCAGCAACGTGTCGCGGAAGGCTTCCCAGGTGAGATCTTCGGCGATCCCGTTGACTTTCTCCAGCGCCTGGTAGATCGGCACAGTACCGATCGGTACCGGACTGTTACGCAGGATCCACTCGCGGGTTTCGTGGATATAGCGACCGGTGGAGAGATCCATCACCGTGTCAGCGCCCCAGCGCGTCGACCACACCAGCTTCTCTACCTCTTCTTCAATGGAGGAGGTGACGGCAGAGTTACCAATGTTGGCGTTAACCTTCACCAGGAAGTTGCGACCGATAATCATCGGTTCGGATTCCGGGTGGTTGATGTTGGCAGGAATAATCGCGCGGCCCGCGGCCACTTCATTACGCACGAATTCCGGCGTGATGTTTTCCGGCAGGCGTGCACCAAAGTTCATCCCCGGATGCTGGTGACGCAGCACTTCACTGCGAATGCGCTCGCGGCCCATGTTTTCACGGATGGCGATGAACTCCATCTCCGGGGTCACTATTCCCTGGCGGGCGTAGTGCAGTTGGGTGACTCGCTTACCCGCTTTGGCGCGCTTTGGCGTCAGCAGGCCGGTGAAACGCAGCTCGTCCAGGCCATCGTCGGCCAGACGTTCTTTGGTATAAGCGGAACTCCGGTCGTCTAATTCTTCGCTATCGTTACGCGCCGCAATCCACGGCTGGCGCAGCTTTGCCAGACCCTGCTGGACGTTAATCGCCACGTCAGGATCGCCATACGGTCCGGAGGTGTCGTATACCGGAACGGCTTCGTTCTCTTCGAACTGCGGGTTGTCTTTGCTACCGCCAGTCAGTGTTGGGCTGAGCTGAATTTCGCGCATCGGAATGCGGATATCCGGCTGCGAACCGGTAATATAAATGCGTTTTGAGTTAGGGAAGGCGGTCCCTTCCAGGGTATCGATAAAGTGTTGGGCTTGAGCGCGCTGTTCGCGGCGTGATGGTTTAGTAGTGGCAGACATAGCTCATTCCAAATAAAAGTAAGGATATGGCTTGTCAGACGACGGATGAAGCAAGAGAGAAGCTCGCCCGGGGGCGATGCTATTGTAGATTGACTCTTGTTCCCTTCGCAGGTTTTAACCTGATCAGGTTCCGCGGATCCCGAATTAACGGTCTCAGCCTTTTCCACTCATGCTGCTGTGGAAAATAAGCACTCCGACAAGAAGTAACCTCAGTAAAGAGGTAATGAATGTAAACTACGCGTTAATGCCGTAAATCTCAAGCATGACGTTTGAGAGTGCTACTCTCGTGCATCGCGTCAAATACCAGCATGATCAGCTTATCTTCCAGCACGAATCGGGCTTCCAGTGCCTCGCCGAGATCTGATAAAACCTGTTGAAATTCAAGGAAGTTATCATGATCAATCGCCGTTTCCAGGCTGGAGTCATAGTAGTCCATGATCAGCTGCGTATTGGCTTCCAGCAGCGGCCAAATTTTTGTGGCTTTTAAAAGCTGCCCGTTCCCTTCCAATTTATGGAGAATACGTTCATAAATACTGAAGTGTCCGGTGGAGAGGTAATCGACCAGGCTCTGACAAAAATCATCCAGCGCCTTTTCATTGAGTCGCATGTACGATTCTTTGCCAGGCTTAATGCCAACCAGATTGTAGTAAGCCACGAGCAGGTGCTTACGTACATGTAGCCAGCGATCAACCAGTTTATTACTTCCTCCGACGTGCTCCGTCAGGCTTTCCAGCTGGTTTAGCATGATTGACTCCGCAAGATGGTGTTTAGGAACTGCTCACCCGTAAATGTAAAAATAATGTAAACAACATGCCTGTGAAGCAAAGGTTGCGCAAGAGATATGGATCGTATAATTGAAAAATTAGATAGCGGCTGGTGGATCGTCAGTCATGAGCAAAAGTTATGGTTACCTCATGGCGAGCTACCTTATGGCGACGCAGCCCGTTTTGATCTGATTGGTCAGCGCGCGCTGCCAATAGGCGAGTGGGAAGGGGAGACTGTCTGGCTGGTGCAGCAGCAGCGTCGACACGATATGGGGTCGGTGCGCCAGGTCATTGACCAGGATGTTGGCCTGTTTCAACTGGCCGGACGCGGCGTACAGCTGGCGGAGTTCTATCGCTCGCATAAATTCTGCGGCTACTGCGGCCATCCCATGCACCCGAGTAAAACGGAGTGGGCGATGCTCTGTAGCCACTGCCGTGAACGTTATTACCCGCAAATTGCCCCGTGCATAATCGTCGCTATTCGCCGAGATGATTCCATCCTGCTTGCCCAACATGTTCGCCATCGTAACGGCGTGCATACCGTACTGGCGGGTTTTGTCGAAGTAGGTGAGACCTTAGAACAGGCGGTGGCGCGTGAAGTCATGGAAGAAAGCGGCATCAAGGTGAAAAACCTGCGCTATGTCACTTCTCAGCCATGGCCGTTCCCGCAGTCTTTGATGACCGCATTTATGGCGGAGTATGATAGCGGCGAAATCGTCATCGACCCGAAAGAGCTGCTGGAAGCGAACTGGTATCGCTATGACGACTTACCGCTCTTACCCCCGCCGGGTACTGTCGCGCGTCGATTGATTGAAGACACTGTGGCAATGTGTCGGGCTGAGTACGAGTAAAGAGCGAGTGGTGATACACTGATGGACTGACGCAATAAGGAACTGCAAAAATGACCGAACTGAAGAACGATCGTTATCTGCGTGCGCTGCTGCGCCAGCCCGTTGATGTCACTCCGGTATGGATGATGCGCCAGGCAGGCCGCTATTTACCGGAATACAAAGCTACCCGTGCCGAAGCGGGCGATTTTATGGCGCTGTGCAAAAATGCCGAGCTGGCCTGCGAAGTCACGCTGCAGCCGCTGCGTCGCTATAAACTTGATGCCGCGATCCTCTTCTCGGATATCCTGACGATCCCGGATGCGATGGGACTCGGGCTGTATTTTGAAGCAGGAGAAGGCCCACGCTTCACCTCTCCGATTACCAGCAAGGCTGATGTCGACAAACTGCCGATCCCGGACCCGGAAGATGGGCTGGGGTACGTGATGAACGCGGTGCGCACTATCCGCCGTGAACTGAAAGGCGAAGTGCCGCTGATCGGCTTCTCCGGTAGTCCGTGGACGCTGGCGACCTACATGGTTGAAGGCGGCAGCAGCAAAGCCTTCACCGTGATTAAAAAGATGATGTACGCCGATCCTAAAGCGCTGCATCTGCTGCTTGATAAGCTGGCGAAGAGCGTCACGCTGTACCTGAACGCGCAGATCAAAGCGGGTGCGCAGTCGGTGATGATTTTCGACACCTGGGGTGGCGTGCTGACCGGTCGCGACTATCAGCAGTTCTCCCTGTACTACATGCACAAAATTGTCGATGGCCTGCTGCGCGAGAACGAAGGTCGTCGCGTACCGGTGACCCTGTTTACCAAAGGCGGTGGTCAGTGGCTGGAAGCGATGGCGGAAACCGGCTGTGATGCGTTAGGTCTTGACTGGACCACTGACATTGCCGATGCGCGTCGTCGTGTTGGTCATAAAGTGGCGCTACAGGGCAATATGGATCCGTCCATGCTGTATGCGCCGCCAGCCCGCATCGAAGAAGAGGTGGCGACAATTCTGGCAGGATTCGGTCAGGGTGAAGGGCATGTCTTTAACCTGGGCCACGGCATTCATCAGGACGTCCCGCCAGAACATGCGGGTGTCTTTGTGGAGGCGGTACATCGGTTGTCCGAACAGTACCACCGCTAAGGAGTCATCATGGATCTCGCGTCATTACGCGCGCAGCAGCTTGAACTGGCCTCTTCAGTGATCCGCGAGGATCGTCTGAAGAACGATCCGCCGGATCTGATCGGCGGGGCGGACGTTGGGTTTGAGCAGGGTGGCGAAGTGACGCGAGCCGCGATGGTCTTACTGAAGTATCCCACGCTTGAACTAGTCGAATACAAGGTGGCGCGTATCGCCACCACCATGCCCTACATTCCCGGTTTTCTCTCCTTTCGTGAAACCCCCGCGCTGATGGCCGCCTGGCAACTGCTCTCGCACAAGCCAGATCTGCTGTTCGTTGACGGGCACGGCATTTCTCACCCGCGTCGTCTGGGCGTGGCCAGCCATTTTGGCCTGCTGGTGGACGTGCCAACGATTGGTGTGGCGAAAAAACGATTGTGCGGCAAGTTTGAACCGCTCGCTGCTGAACCTGGTGCGCTAGCGCCGTTGCTGGATAAAGGCGAACAACTGGCATGGGTCTGGCGCAGCAAAGCGCGCTGTAATCCGTTGTTTATTTCTACGGGCCACCGCGTGAGTATGGACAGCGCACTAGCGTGGGTTCAACGCTGTATGAACGGCTATCGTTTGCCGGAACCAACACGCTGGGCGGATGCGGTGGCATCCGAACGCCCGGCTTTTACTCGGCTTGCAGCAAAAACGCCCCATATCGGGTAAACTGCGGCTAATTTCCGTATTTGAGAACTCATCATGTTACAAAATCCGATTCACCTGCGTCTGGAGAAGCTGGAAAGCTGGCAGCACGTCACGTTTATGGCTTGTCTGTGCGAACGCATGTACCCAAACTACGCCATGTTCTGCAAGCAAACTGAATTTGGCGATGGACAGATTTACCGCCGAATTCTGGATCTGATTTGGGAAGCGCTGACGGTTAAAGACGCGAAAATCAATTTCGACAGCCAGCTGGAAAAGTTTGAAGAGGCCATTCCTTCTGCAGACGATTACGATCTGTACGGTGTTTATCCGGCGATTGATGCTTGTGTGGCATTAAGCGAACTGATGCATTCGCGTCTTAGCGGTGAAACGCTGGAGCATGCAATCGAAGTTAGTAAGGCTTCGATTACGACGGTTGCGATGCTGGAAATGACTCAGGCTGGTCGCGAAATGACCGATGAAGAGCTCAAAGAGAACCCTGCCGTTGAGCAAGAATGGGATATTCAGTGGGAAATTTTCCGACTTTTAGCCGACTGTGAAGAACGCGATATTGAGCTGATAAAAGGGCTGCGTGCAGACCTGCGCGAGGCTGGCGAGAGCAATATTGGTATAAATTTTCAGCAATGACACCACAAAACGTGATTTAACGCCTGATTTGTCGTGCCTGAAGGCTTCCCATCCGCCCCCGGTCTGGTCTACATTTGGGGGGCGAAAAAAAGTGGCTATCGGTGCGTGTATGCAGGAGAGTGCTTTTCTGGCATTTCCGTCGCACTCGATGCTTAGCAAGCGATAAACACATTGTAAGGATAACTTATGAACAAGACTCAACTGATTGATGTAATTGCAGACAAAGCAGAACTGTCTAAAACACAGGCTAAAGCTGCTCTGGAATCCACTCTGGCTGCTATTACTGAGTCTCTGAAAGAAGGCGATGCTGTACAACTGGTTGGTTTCGGTACCTTCAAAGTGAACCACCGTGCTGAGCGCACTGGCCGCAACCCGCAGACCGGTAAAGAAATCAAAATCGCCGCAGCTAACGTACCGGCATTTGTTTCTGGTAAAGCACTGAAAGACGCGGTTAAGTAATTCGCGTGGCAGTGAACAGTTTTAACGAAGGGGCGGTTTCGCCCCTTTTGTCCATCTGGCGTCATACGCTTTGGCTTTCAGGTGTTCTGTTACTGTCTGCCTGCGGTAGCCATTCTGAGCTTCCTCCTTTCACGGCCAGCGGCTATGTTGGCGATCAGGGGGCGGTACGCATTTGGCGTAAAGACTCCGGTGACGATGTTCACTTGCTCTCGGTATTTAGTCCGTGGCGTAAAGGCGAAACTACTACCAGTGAATACCGCTGGCAGGGTGATTCGCTCTCTCTGATAGAACTCAACGTTTACAGTAAACCGGCTGAACATGTCCGTATACGCTTCGATGACCGGGGCGGACTGAGCTTCATGCAGCGTGAAGTCGACGGGCAAAAGCAGCAGCTTTCCAGCGATCAAATCGCGCTTTACCGCTATCGTGCCGATCAAATTCGTCAGACCAGCGATGCGCTGCGTCAGGGACGGGTGATATTGCGTCAGGGACGTTGGCATGCGGATAACACAGTCACAACCTGTGAAGGTGAAACGCTGAAGCCAGACCTGGAATCGTGGGCGATAAACCATATCGAGCGCCGCCAGAGACATTCATCCGTAGAGGTGAGTGTGGCATGGCTGGAAGCGCCCGAAGGGTCGCAGCTACTGCTGGTCGCCAATGAAGATTTTTGTCACTGGCAGCCTACAGCCAAAACTTTCTGAAAACCTGAATACAGGAAATCAGCAGGCCTGATCCGTATAGCGTCATCAGGCATTAAGTCTTTTACCAGTGACCCATTCCCATATGGCCGCCGCTGCGATGGTTACCGCCACCGCCGCATCCGCCGTAGCCCATTCCCGCGCCACGTGGCACGCCAGCCTGCGCCATTGCGACATCACGTTTAACGCGCTGCTCGTCCAGAGACTGATTCAACGCTTCCATCTCTTTTGCAACGGCGTTAATTTTTGCCGTGTCCGGCGAGCTGGCCGTTAATAGTGCATTGTACTCATAACGTTTGGATGTCAGCTGTTGGCGCAACGCGCTGGTCTGGGAATAATAATCATCATAGATTTTCTGTGCAGCAGCCTGCTGCTCAGCGGTCATTGGCGTACCACCCCGTTGCTGCATTCCATCACCATATCCCCAGTGATTCTGTGCCAGTACTGGGGTGGAGCCAAGTGCGATAAGAGAAAGTGCAATCAGTGCCAGTTTGTTGTTCCGTTTCATGGTTCGTTCTCCTGTTGGTTAGCTTACATTCCCTTTTGCATCTTCCGTGCCAAAGCGGCAATCCCAGTCCTGCGGGCGTTGTACTCGCTGTCTTTGCAGGGAAACGAGTAAAAATGACTCGCCAGAACGCGCCTGCGGGTCATTTTTACCCGTTACTTTCAGCTGTTTGTGTCTGAGGGCAGGGTTATCAGGGGGAAAAAATGGCATGATTTCTGCTGTATACCTGCAACGATGAAAGGAACTGGCGGGGTGAAGGGAGAACGTATGCGTCTTTATAAGGATACGGTGGCAAAGTGGTTGAGCCGACTCTTGCTGGCGGCAATCCTGATTTTGGTCGGCTGGTTTTCGATTATGACCATTCGGGACTATGGGCGGGAAAGTGGCGCCGCACGGCAAACGCTACTGGAAAAAGGCAGTGTGCTTATTCGCGCTCTGGAGTCTGGTACGCGCGTAGGCATGGGGATGCGCATGCATCATGCCCAGCAGCAGACGCTGTTGGAGGAAATGGCCGTACAACCTGGCGTGCTATGGTTTGCCGTCGTCGATGAGCATGGTGTCATTATTACCCACAGCAATTCCGCGATGGTCGGCAAAACGCTCTATTCATCGGATGTCCTGCGACAGCTTAGTCCTGGGGAGCAAGAAAGCTGGCGGAATATTGAAATTCCAGCGAGGGATGGTGAAAAAACGCCAGCACTGGAAATTTATCGCCAGTTTCAGCCGATGTATGGTCCAGGACGCCACGGCATGGCGCGCTGTGCCAGCAATGACGGGCAGCTTATCTCCCCAGCACAAACCATATTTATCGCCTTTGATGCCAGCGATCTGGCCGCGACTCAGGCAAGGGAGTGGCGTAACACACTGATAGTCCTGTCTGCGCTGGCGGCTGTGTTGCTGGCCACCGTGCTGACGTTCTTCTGGTATCAGCGCTATCAGCGCTCGTACAAAGAACTCCAGGATGCGATGAAGCGTAAAGAAAAACTGTTAGCACTTGGTCATCTTGCGGCTGGGGTGGCACATGAAATTCGTAACCCGCTTTCATCGATCAAAGGGTTAGCGAAGTATTTTGCCGAGCGAACCCCGGCAGGAGGCGAGTCGCACGAGTTGGCACAGGTGATGGCGAAAGAGGCGGATCGTTTAAATCGGGTGGTGAGCGAGTTGCTGGAGCTGGTGAAACCTGCACATCTGACGCTGCAACAGGTGGATCTCAATGAGGTTATCACCCACTCATTACACCTGGTGAGTCAGGATGCGGCAAGCCGGGAAATCCAGCTCCGCTTTTCGGCCAATTGTACGCTGCCCGCTATCCAGGCCGATCCCGACCGACTGACTCAGGTTTTGTTGAATCTGTATCTGAACGCCATTCATGCGATTGGTCGTCAGGGCACGATCACGGTTGAAGCGAATGAAAGCAGCGGCGAACGCGTTAAAATTGTGGTTACCGATACTGGGAAGGGGATTGCGGCGGAACAGCTGGAGGCCATTTTTACGCCTTACTATACGACCAAAGCTGACGGAACCGGCCTCGGGCTGGCGGTAGTGCAGAACATTATCGAACAGCACGGTGGCACCATTCAGGTGGCAAGCGTTGAGGGCAAAGGCGCGACCTTTACCCTTTGGCTGCCGACCAAAGCGAAACAACAGGATTAACAAGGATGACGCGCGGAAAAATCAATATTCTGGTGGTAGATGACGATATCAGCCACTGCACCATTTTACAGGCGCTGCTGCGCGGCTGGGGTTATGAGGTCGCGCTGGCCTATAGCGGGCGAGCGGCGCTGGAACAGGTGCGCGAACGCGTATTTGATTTAGTGCTGTGTGATGTACGCATGGCGGAGATGGACGGCATCGCAACGCTGAAAGAGATTAAAGCGCTGAATCCGGCGATTCCGGTCTTGATCATGACGGCGTTCTCCAGCGTGGAGACCGCCGTTGAGGCGCTTAAAACCGGGGCGCTGGACTACTTAATCAAGCCGCTGGATTTTGACCGTCTGCAGGAGACGCTGGAAAAGGCGCTGGCGCATACGCGGGAAACGGGCACTGAACTGCCATCGGCGTCGGCTGCGCAGTTTGGCATGATTGGCAGCAGCCCGGCGATGCAGAAGTTGCTCAATGAAATCGCGATGGTTGCGCCCTCGGATGCCACGGTGCTCATTCACGGAGACTCCGGCACGGGTAAAGAGTTGGTAGCCCGGGCGCTGCATGCCAGCAGCGCCCGTCGCGATAAACAGCTGGTGACGCTCAACTGCGCGGCGCTTAATGAATCGCTGCTGGAGTCCGAACTTTTTGGTCACGAGAAAGGGGCGTTTACCGGGGCGGATAAACGGCGGGAAGGTCGCTTTGTGGAAGCTGATGGCGGCACGTTATTTCTTGATGAAATCGGTGATATTTCACCGCTGATGCAGGTGCGTCTGCTGCGGGCTATCCAGGAGCGAGAAGTGCAGCGCGTTGGCAGCAATCAGACTATTGCCGTTGATGTCCGGCTGATCGCCGCCACGCATCGCGATCTAGCAGAGGAAGTCAGCGCCGGGCGCTTCCGTCAGGATCTCTACTATCGCCTGAACGTCGTCACCATTGAAATGCCAGCACTGTGCCAGCGCCGGGAAGATATTCCGCTGCTAGCCGAACATTTTCTCCAGCGTTTTGCCGCGCGTAACCGTAAAGCGGTGAAAGGCTTTACTCCGCAGGCGATGGATCTGCTGATCCACTACGACTGGCCGGGCAATATTCGTGAACTGGAAAATGCGATTGAGCGCTCGGTGGTGCTGCTGACGGGGGAATATATTTCCGAACGCGAGCTGCCGATGGCGATTGCCGCGACGCCGATAAAAACGGAATTCAGTGGCGAGATCCAACCGCTGGTGGATGTCGAAAAAGAGGTGATTCTGGCGGCGCTGGAAAAAACGGGCGGCAATAAAACGGAAGCCGCCCGTCAGTTAGGCATTACGCGTAAAACGCTGCTGGCGAAAATTTCGCGTTAGCGTTGCTCGCGTTCAATGGCGCGCCAGCCGATGTCGTTACGGCTGAAGCTGCCATCCCAGCGGATGTCGGTCATCAGGGCGTAAGCGCGTTTCTGCGCTTCAGCCACAGTATGACCCAGGGCGGTGGCGCACAGCACGCGACCGCCGCTGGTCAGTACGCGATCGTCATCGGCGAGTTTCGTGCCCGCATGGAACACTTTCCCGTCTTCTACTTCTTCCAGCGGCAGACCGTGGATCTCATCACCGGTGTTGTAGTTGCCCGGGTAACCTCCGGCGGCAATGACCACACCCAGCGAGGCGCGTTCGTCCCACTCGGAGGTTTTCTCATCCAGCTTGCCGTCGCAGGCGGCCAGGCAAAGCTCCACCAGGTCCGATTTCATGCGCAGCATGATCGGCTGGGTTTCCGGATCGCCGAAGCGGCAGTTGAACTCGATAACCTTCGGATTGCCCTGCTTGTCGATCATCAGACCCGCGTACAGGAAACCGGTGTAGGTATTCCCTTCCGCTGCCATACCTTTTACGGTTGGCCAAATAATGCGTTCCATGGTGTGCTGATGCACTTCATCAGTTACCACCGGCGCTGGTGAGTAAGCCCCCATACCGCCGGTGTTCGGGCCAGTGTCGCCGTTACCTACGCGTTTGTGGTCCTGGCTGGTGGCCATCGGCAGCACGTGCTTGCCGTCGACCATTACGATAAAGCTCGCTTCTTCGCCGTCGAGGAACTCTTCGATAACGATACGGTGGCCCGCATCGCCAAAAGCGTTACCTGCCAGCATGTCATGAACGGCGGCTTCAGCTTCTTCCAGCGTCATCGCCACGATAACGCCTTTACCGGCGGCCAGACCGTCGGCTTTGATGACGATCGGCGCGCCTTTCTCACGCAGATAGGCCAACGCTGGCTCAATCTCAGTGAAGTTCTGATATTCCGCCGTCGGGATCTGGTGACGGGCGAGGAAATCTTTGGTGAAGGCTTTGGAGCCTTCCAGCTGTGCAGCACCTTCGGTTGGCCCGAAGATCTTCAGGCCAGCGGCGCGGAACGCATCGACTACGCCAATCACCAGCGGCGCTTCCGGGCCGACGATGGTCAGGTCAATTTTCTCGTTCTGGGCAAAGCTCAGCAGAGCTGGAATATCGGTTACCGCGATAGCCACGTTTTGCAGTGCAGGTTCCAGTGCGGTGCCCGCGTTACCCGGTGCAACAAAAACGGTATCGACCAGCGGCGACTGCGCCGCTTTCCAGGCCAGGGCGTGCTCGCGCCCGCCGTTGCCAATCACTAATACTTTCATCGTCTGCTCCGTGGATTAATGGCGGAAGTGGCGCATGTCGGTAAAGATCATCGCGATACCGTGTTCATCGGCAGCGGCAATGACTTCGTCATCACGGATAGAACCACCGGGCTGGATAACGCAGCTCACGCCAACGGCGGCAGCGGCATCAATACCATCGCGGAACGGGAAGAAGGCGTCAGAGGCCATGGCGGAGCCTTTCACTTCCAGACCTTCATCGGCGGCTTTAATCCCGGCGATTTTTGCGGAGTACACGCGGCTCATCTGGCCTGCGCCTATGCCGATAGTCATGTTCTCTTTGGCATAAACAATGGCGTTGGATTTCACGAACTTGGCGACTTTCCAGCAGAACAGTGCATCGCGCAGCTCTTGCTCGGTCGGCTGACGTTTGGACACCACGCGCAGTTCGCCTTCGCTCACCATCCCCAGATCCCTGTCCTGAACCAGCAAACCGCCGTTAACGCGTTTGAAGTCGAGGCCCGGTACACGTTGTGCCCACTGACCGCAAGTCAGAACGCGAACGTTCTGTTTGGCGGCGGTGATTTTCAGTGCGTCTTCGGTTGCGGACGGGGCGATGATCACTTCCACGAACTGACGGGAGATAATTGCCTGCGCGGTTTCGGCATCCAGTTCGCGGTTGAAAGCGATGATGCCGCCGAACGCGGAGGTCGGGTCGGTTTTATAGGCGCGGTCGTAAGCGTCGAGAATAGAGGTACTTACCGCCACGCCGCACGGGTTAGCGTGCTTAACGATCACACAGGCTGGCTCGCTGAACTCTTTCACGCACTCCAGCGCCGCGTCGGTATCTGCGATGTTGTTGTAGGAAAGCGCTTTGCCCTGTACCTGCTGTGCGGTGGCAACGGACGCTTCTTTAACATTCTCTTCTATATAGAAGGCAGCCTGCTGGTGGCTGTTCTCGCCGTAGCGCATATCCTGCTTCTTAATAAAGTTCAGGTTCAGCGTACGCGGGAAACGCCCGGCGGCCTCTTTGCTCTCACCGTGGTAAGCCGGAACCATGCTGCCGAAGTAGTTGGCAATCATGCTGTCGTAGGCGGCGGTGTGTTCGAAGGCTTTAATCGCGAGGTCAAAGCGGGTTTCCAGAGTCAGGGAGCCTTCGTTGGCATCCATCTCTTTAATAATGGCGTCGTAGTCGCTGCTCTTCACAACGATCGCTACGTCTTTATGGTTCTTGGCAGCGGAACGCACCATGGTCGGGCCGCCGATATCAATGTTCTCTACCGCATCTTCCAGCGAGCAGCCTTCACGGGCGACGGTCTCGGCGAATGGATACAGGTTTACAACCACCATATCGATAGGGGCGATACCGTGCTGTTCCATAATTCCGTCATCCTGACCGCGACGACCAAGAATGCCGCCGTGGACTTTCGGATGCAGGGTCTTCACGCGTCCATCCATCATTTCCGGGAAGCCGGTGTAATCGGAAACTTCGGTCACTGGCAGACCTTTCTCCGCTAACAGGCGCGCAGTGCCACCTGTAGACAGCAGCTCCACACCACGTGTGGAAAGTGCCTGAGCGAATTCGATGATACCGGCCTTGTCAGAAACACTGAGCAGAGCGCGGCGGACTGGACGACGTTGTTGCATGGTAAATCCCCTGGATTTGACTATTACAGAGAGCGTTAGGTGAATTCTTGGCTAAAAACTCAGCTAACGCCCCTTACGGGGCATCCTTGTTGTGCGGGGGCATTGTAACGAAAACGTTTGCGCAACGCTCGCGAATTTTTAATTTTCGATTTTGACCTTTTCTTTTTCTGTTGAAGGAGGCTGATATAACGAGAGGATCGTAGAAACGATCGTGTGGTTTGTGGATAACTCTGTGTGTAAATGGGTATAAAGCGGGGTTTCGCTGTGGAATGCAGCAGTCAGTCATTTTTCTGTCATTTAAGGGTTGCGGGCCACAGGAAACTCCCTATAATGCGCCTCCATCGACACGGCGGATGTGAATCACTTCACACAAACAACCGGTTCGGTTGAAGAGAAAAACCTGAAAATGAGGGTTGACTCTGAAAGAGGAAAGCGTAATATACGCCACCTCGCGACAGAGCGCTAAAGCGCGTCGCAACTGCTCTTTAACAATTTATCAGACAATCTGTGTGGGCACTCGAAGATACGGATTCTTAACGTCGCAAGACGAAAAATGAATACCAAGTCTCAACGAGTGAACACGTAATTCATTACGAAGTTTAATTCATTGAGCATCAAACTTTTAAATTGAAGAGTTTGATCATGGCTCAGATTGAACGCTGGCGGCAGGCCTAACACATGCAAGTCGAACGGTAGCACAGAGGAGCTTGCTCCTTGGGTGACGAGTGGCGGACGGGTGAGTAATGTCTGGGAAACTGCCCGATGGAGGGGGATAACTACTGGAAACGGTAGCTAATACCGCATAACGTCGCAAGACCAAAGAGGGGGACCTTCGGGCCTCTTGCCATCGGATGTGCCCAGATGGGATTAGCTAGTAGGTGGGGTAACGGCTCACCTAGGCGACGATCCCTAGCTGGTCTGAGAGGATGACCAGCCACACTGGAACTGAGACACGGTCCAGACTCCTACGGGAGGCAGCAGTGGGGAATATTGCACAATGGGCGCAAGCCTGATGCAGCCATGCCGCGTGTATGAAGAAGGCCTTCGGGTTGTAAAGTACTTTCAGCGAGGAGGAAGGTGTTGTGGTTAATAACCGCAGCAATTGACGTTACTCGCAGAAGAAGCACCGGCTAACTCCGTGCCAGCAGCCGCGGTAATACGGAGGGTGCAAGCGTTAATCGGAATTACTGGGCGTAAAGCGCACGCAGGCGGTCTGTCAAGTCGGATGTGAAATCCCCGGGCTCAACCTGGGAACTGCATCCGAAACTGGCAGGCTAGAGTCTTGTAGAGGGGGGTAGAATTCCAGGTGTAGCGGTGAAATGCGTAGAGATCTGGAGGAATACCGGTGGCGAAGGCGGCCCCCTGGACAAAGACTGACGCTCAGGTGCGAAAGCGTGGGGAGCAAACAGGATTAGATACCCTGGTAGTCCACGCCGTAAACGATGTCGACTTGGAGGTTGTGCCCTTGAGGCGTGGCTTCCGGAGCTAACGCGTTAAGTCGACCGCCTGGGGAGTACGGCCGCAAGGTTAAAACTCAAATGAATTGACGGGGGCCCGCACAAGCGGTGGAGCATGTGGTTTAATTCGATGCAACGCGAAGAACCTTACCTACTCTTGACATCCAGAGAACTTAGCAGAGATGCTTTGGTGCCTTCGGGAACTCTGAGACAGGTGCTGCATGGCTGTCGTCAGCTCGTGTTGTGAAATGTTGGGTTAAGTCCCGCAACGAGCGCAACCCTTATCCTTTGTTGCCAGCGGTTCGGCCGGGAACTCAAAGGAGACTGCCAGTGATAAACTGGAGGAAGGTGGGGATGACGTCAAGTCATCATGGCCCTTACGAGTAGGGCTACACACGTGCTACAATGGCATATACAAAGAGAAGCGACCTCGCGAGAGCAAGCGGACCTCATAAAGTATGTCGTAGTCCGGATTGGAGTCTGCAACTCGACTCCATGAAGTCGGAATCGCTAGTAATCGTGGATCAGAATGCCACGGTGAATACGTTCCCGGGCCTTGTACACACCGCCCGTCACACCATGGGAGTGGGTTGCAAAAGAAGTAGGTAGCTTAACCTTCGGGAGGGCGCTTACCACTTTGTGATTCATGACTGGGGTGAAGTCGTAACAAGGTAACCGTAGGGGAACCTGCGGTTGGATCACCTCCTTACCTTAAAGAACC
>NZ_JAOWIA010000038.1:0-43871 GCF_030332345.1 Citrobacter sp. Cpo221 | reverse complement strand
CCACTGACCTCTTTTGCCCTCCCTGTCCCATACCCGTCACTGAGGCCATAATCTCCAAAATCAAAGATATAACTGGTCTCAATGACTTCTTTTCCTTTCACCAGTGGAATATTATCCGCAATCCTGAAACTTACTCTCAGTGAATTTAGCTGCCACTGGCACGGCCCGCCACCATCAATGGCAATACTGATCTGCCACAGCCCCCCCATACCCTGCCGGACGAAAGGCTGCGTAAAACCGTTGTATCCCCGCACAGGATAAGATTCAAAGCTGGAGTTATAGCTTTTATCCATACACTTTTCAGAGCGGTAAAGAATCTGCATCGGCATTAGAGTGATGCCCTCTGGCATCCGGAATGACACGCTGACACGTCGGGCATTATCAGGAGGGGAAAGCGTCTGATCTGTCTTATCTCTGCACCCACAAAGTAGTGCGATAGTTAACACAATGACGTTAATTCTATTAAAATAATTCAACGCTTTCCTCCGTCACCGCCGCGAAACGAGTCAGGGCATTGCGGCCAATTTCATCAGACTCCGTGAGTTGCAGGGCTATCGGCAGTAAATCCTGAAGCATCAGAAATTCACGGTTACGCTGGATCTCATCCGGCTGCCCGTTACTGGATGCACTTTTCTCAACCTCATCGCGAAAGCGCATCCGCATTTCTTTTCTTCTCATCTTTAGCTCCGGATTTGCCAGTTCAAGCAGTTGATTATGGATGTAGGGCAAATAGCGGTGCGCCATCGAATGGTTTTGCGGGTCCGTACCTAAACCGTTCAGCGTTGGATTGGTATTTTTCGGAAAGGTCTTTGTCAGAGCATGCGGTGCGAGGCACTGGATGAACGTTTCCTGATGCTTACCGCTAGATTTCAGACATTCATCATTCAGAGAAGGAACCAGATATAGTTTCACCCCCACAAAATGGCGCGTGTAGATCTGTCCATCAAGTAGAGTTTTGTGGTTCGGGCTGGCAACCCGCATTGAACACTGCTCAGCCAAGAAAAAAACCACCGTTTTACCGTGATGCCAGTAAGGATCTTTTTTATCTACAAGTCCCACAGACTGATAAGTCAGATCCCGAACTGCACCCCCAAGACCGGCAGCAGTCGTCAGTGACCAGTCAAACCCCAGCTTGTCTCCCAGCAGTCCCCATTTCTTATAAAAAGCGTTATCCAAATCAGCATCCGGAGGGATTTGTGTAATTGAGTCATTGTCGTTGACGTGCCGGTAATGGGTAATGCTGTCCAGAAAAGATATGGCCGCACGGGTAAATGTACGCGGCATTCCGTAGGTATACAGTATGGGATGACTGACTTTCATCTCGGCAGCATAAAGTAATGCCAAAGCTCCCCCCAAGCTGTGACCACAAATAAATAGCGTCTTCGTTCCTTGCTCTAAAGCCCGATTAACCGCATTCAAATTATCCTCAAATTTCCTGTTGGCTAGCTCATAAGCCTCCAGAAATCCTCCATGAACATTTCCCGCCCCGGTCAGTTCCGGCAAACAACGTTTTGGTGCAAATGATAAATCAGTTAGCACATTCAACAGACTATCAGTCCCGCACCATGCAACCAGCACATGCGTGCCACATTCCACCGTAAAGAGCCGGGAGTCCCCCTCCGGTTGATCACTATCTTTCGTGCTCAGATACACTGGTGGGAGATAGCGGTCATGAAAAGGAACATCGACCGCCAACGTGTGGTACCAGGAAGGAAATTCAGCAAACTGAGGAATGCATGATAGATCCTGACACTTATTCCGGAAGAAATAGTTGATAGTTTTATTATCTTTTTCTGCCGCATAAACCAGGTCAGCCATAATACCGAGATTCAGTGCGTTGGCGAGGTCATAGTCTTTTGTGTCGTGCAATGCCAATACCCATGCCCGAAATGGACAGATTTCAATAACGTGTCTTTTTTCCAGTAACTCGCAGGGGATCTCCGTCCCCTTCAAGGAGCGATTCGGTGGGAAATGGAATTCCGGAGCCTCCGGTTCATCCCAGCCTTCAATCAACGGCAGGCGGTCGCATAACTCCCCGATAGTGACATAGTGATACACATGATTAGCCGCTTCTGTTATTTCCTGTACATTCGATCGCCAGCTATTGTCACGGAGGCCCGACCAGAACATATTTTTACTCTCTGGCTGGCTGTTAGGATTACGCCTGACGCCCAGTGGCCGCAGTGTCATCTCGTCAGCCAGTTGCTGCCCATCCGTCTTAACGTCTACAGTTATCCAGAAAAGATCATCAAACCGGACCAATCCTTGATTGTCGGTAACGCCCGCCGGAGGGTTGGGGGGAGGCGTTGGGCTGTAGCTGTTTTCATGCTGATGCCACACTGATGATGTCAGCGGACGATATTCCAGCCTGACATTAAGTCCGCATACAGGAATGTTGTTCTCATCGACGAACTGCAGTTCAAGCCAGTATTTATGCTGCTCTCCACGGCAGTAAACGATTTTTCCTTTCGGGTTTATACTCGTAACACAAGTATTATCACCAACTATTTCCACACCAATCCCTTTAACTTTGCATGGTTATATTTAATTCATCCTATCTCGCACATTTCTTAACCAATATAAATACATTCCGAATTAATAATAATTTCCTAACAGGAAATCACTGTTGTCCAAATGGCAACTCGTGCAGTTGACTCTCTGACCGTATGCTTAGCGCCACATTTCTTATGAGGTCGCTATGACACGCTTTCTAATCTGCAGTTTCGCCCTGGTTCTTCTTTATCCTGCCGGTATTGATATGTATCTGGTGGGGCTGCCCCGTATTGCTGCCGATTTACAGGCCAGCGAGGCGCAACTGCATATCGCGTTTTCGGTATATCTGGCAGGAATGGCGACGGCAATGCTGTTCGCCGGTAAAATTGCCGACCAGTCAGGTCGCAAACCGGTCGCCATAGTTGGCGCACTCATCTTTATTTTCGCCTCTGCACTATGTTCTTTCGCCGAAAGCGGTACTCCATTCCTCATAGGTCGTTTTATTCAGGGCGTAGGTGCGGGCTGTTGCTACGTGGTGGCTTTCGCTATCCTGCGCGACACACTCGACGATCGCCGTCGGGCGAAGGTACTATCGTTGTTGAACGGTATTACCTGTATCGTGCCGGTGCTGGCTCCGGTGATGGGGCATCTGATTATGCTCAAATTCCCGTGGCAGAGCCTGTTCTACACGATGATGGGTATGGGTGTTGCCGTTTGCCTGCTGTCGGTATTTGTCCTGCGAGAATCGCGCCCAGCAACGCTTATGGCGACGACGGAAAAGAACCACACAACCGAATCACTGGTAAACCGTTTTTTCTTAAGCCGTCTGGCCATTACCACCCTTAGCGTGTCGGTGATCCTGACCTTCGTGAACACATCTCCGGTGCTGCTGATGGAAGTGATGGGCTTCGACCGTGGTGAGTACGCTACCACGATGGCCATGACCGCAGGCATCAGTATGGCGGTCTCTTTCTCTACGCCATTTGCTCTGAGCGTATTTAAGCCTCGCGTTCTGATGCTGACCTCACAGGTGCTGTTTCTGTGTGCCGGCGTGGTGTTAACCCTTGCCACTTCACACGCAGTAACGCTTTTCGGGCTGACGTTAATCTGCGCTGGATTCTCGGTCGGCTTCGGTGTTGCGATGAGCCAGGCGCTTGGGCCGTTCTCGCTACGCGCGGGCGTCGCCAGCTCGGCATTAGGTATTGCGCAGGTTTGCGGTTCCTCGCTGTGGATTTGGCTGGCGGCGGTTCTTGGCCTTGATGCGCTGAATATGCTGATCGGGATTCTGATTGGCTGTAGCATAGTGAGTATCATGCTGATTATCACTGTTGCACCTAACCGGTCCGCGCCAACTCATGAAGAAATCCCTCAGCAGTCTCGATCTTAATTTATTGCTCTGCCTGCAGCTGTTGATGCAGGAACGCAGCGTCACTAAAACCGCCAAACGGATGAACGTCACGCCGTCGGCGGTCAGTAAGTCGCTGTCGAAGCTGCGGACCTGGTTTGATGATCCCTTGTTTGTGAACACCCCGCTGGGGCTATCGCCGACGCCGCTGATGGTCAGCATGGAGCAGAGCCTTGCTGAATGGATGCAGATGGGCAATCAGTTGCTCGATAAGCCGCACCATGAGTCTCCACGCGGGCTGAAGTTTGATCTGGCGGCCGAGACGCCGTTAGTGATGATCATGTTCAATGCGCTCTCCCAGCAGATTTATCTGCGCTATCCCCAGGCGACAATCAAAATACGTAACTGGGACTATGACTCGCTGGATGCCATTATTCGCGGTGAAGTGGATATTGGCTTTACCGGGCGCGAAAGCCATCCGCGTTCGCGCGAACTGCTGAGTTTGTTGCCATTGTCGATCGACCATGAAGTGCTGTTTTCCGATCTGCCTTGCGTCTGGCTACGTGAAGATCATCCCGCACTGCAGGAAGAGTGGAATCTGGACACCTTTCTGCGCTATCCGCACATCAGCATTAGCTGGGAGCAAAGCGATACATGGGCGCTGGATGAAGTCCTGCAAGAAATGGGACGCGCACGCAATATCGCGTTATGTCTGCCCGGTTTTGAGCAATCGCTGTTTATGGCCGCGCAGCCGGATCACGCGCTGATAGCCACCGCACCGGTCTATTGCCAGCGTTATAACCAACTCCACCAGCTTCCTCTCGTTGCACGGCCGATGCCATTTGATACGGCGCAACTGGAAAAAATGCGCGTACCGTTCACTCTTCTTTGGCATAAACGTAACAGCCACAATCCTAAGATCGTCTGGCTAAAAGACACGATCAAGGCGCTTTATCGCGATATCTCCTGACGATCCGTAATTTTGGTGTTGCTAAATCGACCATTCTGGCAACAGAAATGTAAATATCGCGTAATGTATCCCATTTCCGCTTAGTTTTTGGGCAGTAAAGCCTGCCCGGAAGCCGTGTAAATGTTACTCTGGTAATAATCACGGACCATTAATCACGGAGCGACAAATGGCGACACATTTTGCCAGAGGGATTCTTACGGAGGGACACCTGGTTTCAGCTCGCCTCCCTTCTCCATGTCATATCGAAGCAAGAGATCTACCCGCTCATCGCCGGACACGTTTCCTGGCTTCCCGAAGTCTTCTCGCTGAACTGATGTTTATGCTTTACGGCACCAGCACGCTGCCCGAAATTGTTACTCAGGCCAAAGGTAAGCCCGTTTTTCGCGATAAGAACCTGCCGGGTTTTTCGATTTCCTATGCCGGGAATATCGTCGGCGTTGTGCTAACAACTGAAGGAACGTGCGGCCTGGATATGGAACTTCAGCGGGCCACCCGCGGGTTTCACAATCCAAATTCAGCGGAAACGTGGCGCTTCTCCAGTAACGAAAACCTGTGGATCAATAACCAAAACGACCCCAACGAAGCACGCGCGCAGCTCATTACATTGCGCCAGAGCGTACTCAAACTCACTGGCGATGTGTGCAATGACGATCCGCGTAAGCTCCAGCTTTTACCCGGCGCAGGGCGTCTGAAATGTGCCCATGTGGCGCAGGTTGAAGCCATTTGCGATGCGGAAGATGTACTGGTGTGGTCAGTTGCGGTTACGCCAACCATTGAAAAACTCAAGGTTTGGGAGTTTGATGGTAAACAGGACTGGAAAAGTTTGCCTGATATCCAGACTCGCGCCAATGAGCCAACGGGTCGTCTGATCCGGTTCTCTCAATTATGTGCAGCGAAGAGCCATACGCTTTGATTTAACCTTCATGATGAAACAGGAGCCACCATGTCTGAAACATTGAATGTTGTTACGTTACTGGGAAGTCTGCGCAAAGGTTCGTTTAATGGAATGGTTGCCCGTACGCTGCCCAAGATTGCTCCAGCGGGAATGGAAGTGAACGCGCTGCCGTCGATTGGTGATATCCCTCTGTACGATGCCGACCTCCAGCAGGAAGAAGGTTTTCCGGCCAGCGTAGAAGCGCTGGCTGAGCAAATCAGAAAGGCTGACGGTGTCGTCATCGTCACACCTGAATATAACTATTCTGTTCCGGGCGGACTGAAGAACGCCATCGACTGGCTGTCCCGACTGCCCGATCAGCCATTATCGGGTAAGCCGGTGCTGATCCAGACCAGTTCTATGGGCGCTATTGGCGGCGCGCGCTGCCAGTATCATCTGCGTCAGATCCTGGTATTCCTCGACGCCATGGTAATGAACAAGCCGGAATTTATGGGCGGCGTCATTCAGAACAAAGTAGACCCGCAGACAGGTGAAGTGATCGACCAAAGCACGCTGGACCATCTGACCGGTCAATTGACCGCATTTGGCGACTACATTCAGCGCGTGAAAGCGTAAAAGAAAAAGCCCGGCGATATGCCGGGCTTGTTTACATATGGGCAAATAAACAGCGATTAGTGCGCGTCGATAAACACAATCTTCAGCACAAACAGCAGCGCGACAATGATGACGCACGGGCTGAGATCGCGGAAACGTCCGGTACCAATCTTCATCACGCAATAAGAAATAAAGCCCAGTGCAATACCTTCGGTAATTGAGAAGCTAAAGGGCATCATCACGGCAGTAATAAACGCCGGAACCGCTTCTGTCAGGTCATCCCACTTCACGCGCGACAGGCTTGATGTCATCAGGACGCCAACGTAAATCAGCGCACCAGCGGCTGCATAACCCGGTACCATCCCCGCCAGCGGCGACAGGAAGATAACCAGCAGGAACAGCAGGCCAACGACCACGGCGGTCAGACCGGTACGTCCACCGACCGAAACCCCGGAAGAAGATTCGATATACGCAGTAACGGAAGAAGTCCCGATAAACGCCCCGGTAACCGACGACACGCTATCCACATACAGCGCTTGCTTCATGCGCGGGAACTTGCCCTTCGCATCCGCCAGACCGGCTTTATCCGTAACGCCAATCAGCGTACCGGAGGAGTCGAACAGGTTAACCAGCATGAACGAGAAAATCACACCCGCCAGGCCAATGTTAAACGAACCGGCCAGGTCGACATGTCCGATAACAGACATCACGCTCGGTGGCGCAGAAACGATACCGTTGTAATGGACATCGCCCAGCATCCAGCCCAGTAGCGTGGTTACAATGATAGAAATCAGCACCGCCGCGTGAATGTTACGTGACGCCAGAATCGCGATGATAAAGAAGCCCAGGATACCGAGCAGTACACTGTGGGACGTCAGGTTACCGATAGACACCAGCGTGTCTTTGTTGGCGACGATAACACCGGCGTTTTTCAGCCCCATCATGCCGATGAACAGACCAATACCGCTGGTGATCCCCACACGCAGGCTAACCGGGATATTGGCAATCATCCAGTAACGAACGCGGAAAATCGTCAGCAGCAGCAGACCAACAGCGCCCCAGAAGATAGCGCCCATACCAATCTGCCATGACAGCCCCATCGCGCCAACGACCACGAAAGCGAAGAATGCGTTCAGGCCCATAGCAGGCGCAAGTGCGACCGGCAGGTTGGCAAACAGGCCCATCAGGATGCTACCAAATGCAGCAATAAGGCAGGTGGTAACAAAGACAGCGCTGGTATCCATGCCAGCCACGCCAAGAATTTGCGGGTTAACAAAAACGATATACACCATCGTCAGGAAGGTCGTTAAACCGGCGATCACTTCGGTCCGTGCCGTCGTGCCATGTTCGCGCAGTTTGAACACGCGTTCCAGCATCCCCTGGCCAGAAGCCTGGGTTGTGTGTTGTTGACTCATTATCAATTTCCGAACAAGGAGGGAAAATTCGTCGCTATCCTATACCAAAATGCGACAATAGGGTTGGGTTATGAGCAACTTTTTTCATTGATTTTGCTTATACGGCAACGATTGCGTCGCCCAATAATGCATTACGAAAACGTTAAACTTGTTAAAACGGAAATGACATGTCCCAGATAGAAGCCGTATTTTTTGACTGTGACGGTACCCTTGTCGACAGTGAAGTGATTTGTTCTCGCGCGTATGTCAGCATGTTCCAGGCGTTTGGCATTACGCTCGATCTTGAAGAAATTTTCAAACGCTTCAAGGGGGTAAAGCTGTACGAGATCATCGACATTATCAACGAAGAGCACGGTGTCGAACTGGCAAAAGCCGATTTAGAACCGGTTTACCGCGCTGAGGTCGCACGTCTGTTCGATACGGAACTGGAGGTGATTGCCGGTGCCAATGCGCTACTGGACAGCATGGCCGTACCAATGTGTGTGGTCTCTAACGGTCCAGTCAGCAAAATGCAGCATTCGCTGGGTAAGCTGGGCATGTTGCACCATTTCCCTGATTTACTGTTCAGCGGCTACGATATTCAGCGTTGGAAGCCCGATCCGGCCCTGATGTTCCATGCGGCGAAAGCGATGGACGTTAACGTTGAGAACTGTATTCTGGTTGATGATTCCAGCGCAGGTGCGCAGGCGGGGATTGCCGCCGGGATGGAAGTGTTCTACTTCTGCGCCGATCCGCATAACAAACCGATCGATCATCCAAAAGTGACGACGTTTACCGATCTGGCACAGTTGCCGGAATTGTGGAAGGCGCGGGGTTGGAATATCGTCGAATAAACAGTAGGCCCGATAAGTAAAGCGCCATCAGGCGAATGGCGCAGAATGCCGGATGCGGCGTAACACCTTATGCGGCCTACAATAGCGACGCCGGGGGAACCCGGCGAACGCAACAAGCTGCTTATTCCTTCGGATCTTTGCCCGCCAGCAGCTTATCCAGCTCATCGCCGCCCACGTGACGGAAGTCTTGTCCCTTCACGAAGTAGAAGATGTATTCGCAGATATTCTGGCAGCGGTCACCGATACGTTCGATGGAACGTGCGCAGAACAGCGCGGTCAGCACGCTTGGAATGGTACGTGGGTCTTCCATCATATAAGTCATCAGCTGACGCACGATGCCTTCATATTCCTGGTCAACTTTCTTATCTTCGCGATAAATACGTACTGCTTCGTCCAGATCCATACGTGCAAACGCATCCAGAACGTCATGCAGCATTTGTACGGTATGGCGGCCCAGTGATTCCAGGCTTACCAGCAGCGGCTGGTGCTGTTGCGAGAACTTCTCCAGCGCGGTACGGCAAATTTTGTCCGCCACGTCGCCAATACGTTCCAGCTCAGCGATGGTTTTGATAATCGCCATCACCAGACGCAGGTCGCTCGCTGTCGGTTGACGCTTGGCGATGATACGCACGCAGGCTTCGTCGATCGCCACTTCCATCATGTTGACGTTCTTATCGCCTTCAATGACGCGCTTCGCCAGCTCGCTGTCCTGGTTGTGCATCGCCGTGATTGCATCAGAAAGCTGCTGCTCGACCATGCCGCCCATGGTCATCACCTGGGTACGGATGCTTTCCAGCTCTGCATTGAACTGGCCGGAAATATGTTTATTAAGGTTAAGGTTATCCACAACAAGCTCCTGAATCAGCCGTAACGACCGGTGATGTAATCTTCAGTTTGTTTCTTCGCGGGCTTGGTGAACAGATCGTCCGTGTTGCTGAACTCAATCAACTCGCCCAGGTACATAAATGCCGTGTGATCGGAACAACGCGCAGCCTGCTGCATGTTGTGGGTAACGATAACAACGGTGTAATCCTCTTTCAGCTCAGTGATCAGCTCTTCGATACGCCCGGTAGAAATAGGGTCGAGCGCTGAACATGGCTCATCGAGCAGAAGCACTTCCGGGCGAATGGCGATACCACGCGCAATACACAGACGCTGCTGCTGACCACCCGAGAGAGAGTACCCGCTCTGGTGTAATTTATCTTTGGTTTCGTTCCACAATGCGGCCTTGGTCAATGCCCACTGCACACGCTCGTCCATATCCGCACGCGAGAGTTTCTCAAACAGACGTACGCCAAAAGCGATGTTGTCGTAGATGGACATCGGGAACGGCGTTGGCTTCTGGAATACCATGCCCACTTTGGCACGCAGCAGAGCGATATCCTGGGTATTGGTGAGAATATTGTCGCCATCCAGCAGGATTTCACCTTCCGCACGCTGCTCTGGGTACAGTTCAAACATTTTGTTGAACGTACGCAGCAGCGTCGATTTACCACAGCCTGACGGCCCGATAAACGCCGTTACCTGGTTTTTAGCAATATCCAGGTTGATGTTCTTCAGGGCATGGAATTTGCCATAGTAGAAGTTCAAATCACGAACCTGAATCTTACCCGGGGCAGTATCAACCATACTCATTTCAATCTCTTCCTCATTCGGCGCCGCATCAGCCACGCCGTAAAAATTAACCGTGTTTCTTCTTCGCGAAAATGACGCGCGCCAGAATGTTCAGCAGCAGTACGCACAGGGTAATAATCAGTACCCCGGCCCAGGCCAGTTGCTGCCACTCAGCAAACGGGCTCATCGCAAACTTAAAGATAGTGACCGGCAGGTTGGCGATAGGCTGCATCATGTCGGTGCTCCAGAACTGATTGGAGAGCGACGTAAACAGCAGCGGAGCCGTTTCACCTGCGATACGAGCAATCGCTAACAGAACGCCTGTAATGATCCCCGAGACAGACGCCTTCAGGGTGATCGCAGAAATCATCTTCCATTTCGGCGTACCCAGTGCATAGGCAGCTTCACGCAGGCTATCCGGCACCAGCTTGAGCATGTTCTCCGTGGTACGAATAACAATGGGCACCTGCAGCAGCGCCAGCGCGATAACGCCCGCCCAGCCAGAGAAGTGTTCCATTTTTGCTACCACGATGGTGTAAACGAACAGACCGACCACGATTGATGGTGCAGACAGCAGAATGTCGTTGATAAAGCGGATAACTTCAGCCAGCCAGGACTTACGTCCGTACTCTGCCAGGTAGATACCCGCCATAATGCCAAGCGGTGTACCAAACACGGTCGCCCACAGAATTAACAGTCCGCTACCGGCCAGGGCGTTCGCCAGACCACCACCCGCTGTATTCGGCGGAGGCGTCATTTCTGTGAACAGCGCCAGCGACATACCGTCAATACCACGGGTGATCGTGGACATCAGGATCCAAATGAGCCAGAACAGACCGAACGCCATGGTCGCCATAGAGAGCGTCAGCGCGATGCGGTTCTTCAGACGGCGACGTGCCTGCATTTTACGGCGGGACTCCGCCAGCGCAGTGGTGTTTTGCATTTCAAGCGTAGCCATTAGCGTGCCCCCTCGTTCTTCGCAAGGCGCATGATCATGAACTTAGACGCCGCCAGTACGATGAAGGTGATCACAAACAGAATCAGACCCAGTTCCATCAACGCAGCAACGTGCAGGCCAGATTCCGCTTCGGCAAATTCATTCGCCAGCGCAGAGGTAATACTGTTGCCCGGCATGTACAGCGAGGCGCTATCGAGCTGGTAGGTGTTACCAATGATAAAGGTCACCGCCATGGTTTCCCCCAGCGCGCGGCCCAGACCCAGCATCACACCGCCGATCACACCATTTTTGGTGAACGGCAGGACGATACGCCAGATAACTTCCCAAGTGGTACAGCCGATGCCGTAGGCTGACTCTTTCATAAGCACCGGCGTTTGTTCGAACACATCACGCATAACCGCAGCAATGTACGGAATGATCATGATAGCGAGGATCACACCAGCCGCCAGAATACCGATACCAAACGCCGGGCCGGCAAACAATGCGCCAACAAACGGAATGTTGGAAAGGATGTTCCCGACCGGCTCCTGGAAGTAAGTCGCAAACAGCGGGGCAAAGATAAACAGGCCCCACATGCCGTATACAATACTCGGAATTGCTGCCAGCAGTTCAATAGCGATACCCAACGGGCGACGCAGCCAGCCAGGTGCAAGTTCAGTCAGGAACAGCGCAATGCCGAAACTCACCGGAACGGCAATCAGCAATGCAATAAACGAGGTGACCAGCGTACCGTAAATAGGTACCAGCGCGCCGTAGATATCGTTCGGCGCATCCCAGTCTTTGGTCCACAAAAAGGAGAAACCAAATTTCTGAATACTTGGCCAGGAGGAGATAACCAGAGAGACAATAATGCCACCCAACATCAATAGCACAATCAGCGCAGCCAGTTTTACCAGCGCGCTGAATATCATGTCACCCTTTTTACCCGGTGGGTTAAAAGCAGGCTTGGTTGCAGCCATAAATCACTCTTTAAGTTAAACGCGTTTACGAAATTGCCCTGCCGGATGGCGCTACGCTTATCCGGCCTACAAATTGGGCCTACAGTCGGAACTGTAGGGCGGATAAGCGTAGCGCCATCCGCCAACTCGTTAAAGATATTCTATTAGTACAGCGCTTTACCGCTGCTGTCTTTCACGTTGGTCTTCCATGCAGCACGAATCTGCTCAACCACGCTGTCCGGCAGGCTGGCGTAATCCAGGTCATTAGCCTGTTTGCCACCATTTTTGTATGCCCAGTCGAAGAATTTCAGCACTTCAACGCCCTGCTCAGGCTTCTTCTGCTCTTTATGGACCAGGATGAAGGTGGTGGAAGTGATTGGCCACGCATCGTCACCTTTCTGGTTAGTCAGATCCTGAGCGAAGGTTTTGCTCCAGTCAGCGCCTTTAGCGGCGTTGGCAAAGTTTTCTTCGGTCGGGCTTACCGGTTTGCCATCAGCAGAGACCAGCTTGGTGTACGCCAGGTTGTTCTGCTTAGCGTAAGCGTACTCAACGTAACCGATAGAACCCGGCAGACGCTGTACGAACGCGGCGATACCGTCGTTACCTTTACCGCCCAGACCGGTCGGCCAGTTAACGGTAGAGCCGGAACCAATTTTAGATTTCCACTCTTCGTTCACTTTCGCCAGGTAGCTAGTGAAGACAAAGGAAGTACCAGAACCATCAGCGCGACGCACAACGGCGATATTTTGCGAAGGCAGCTTCAGACCTGGGTTCAGTTTGGTGATGGCTTCGTCATCCCACTTCTTAATTTTACCGAGGTAGATGTCGCCCAGCGTTTTACCGTCAAGCACCAGCTCACCGGATTTCAGTCCAGGGATATTCACCGCCAGCACCACACCGCCGATAACGGTCGGGAACTGGAACAGGCCTTCTTGTGCCAGTTTCTCGTCAGACAGCGGTGCATCAGAAGCGCCGAAATCAACGGTATTGGCCGTAATTTGTTTTACACCACCGGAGGAGCCGATACCCTGGTAGTTTACTTTGCTACCGGTCTCTTTCTGATAGGTATCTGCCCATTTGGCATACACTGGCGCAGGGAAGGTTGCACCTGCACCTGTCAGGCTCGCTGCTGCAAACGCAGAGAACGCGCTCATGGATAAGGTCGCGGCGACAACAGTTGCGACAGTGGTACGCATAACTTTCATAATGTCTCCTGCACGGTTTTCGTAAATTGTTGTTTGAGTTGCTACTGTGAGCAAAATAGGACAAACAGGTGACAGTTAAATGTACGAAATATGACAGTTTTATGACAATGAAAAATACGGAAAGCTATTTATCTAAAAATACATTTAAAACAAAACGTTAACTATTACCATGACAATAATATTTCGCTAAAATTTTCTTTTTATGACACTGCAAACAGTAGCTGAAGATGACGGTTTGTCACATAAAACAGGCGGGATAATTGATTAAAAACAGAACAAGTTTAAAAAAATGCCCCGCTTATAGCAGGGCATTTTCAGTTCAGTAAGGTACGGATTACTCTACGGTAACCGACTTAGCCAGGTTACGCGGCTGATCCACATCGGTGCCTTTAATCAGCGCCACATGATACGCCAGCAGCTGCAGCGGAACGGTGTAGAAGATCGGTGCAATAACCTCTTCCACATGCGGCATCTCAATGATGTGCATGTTTTCGCTGCTGGTAAAGCCAGCATCCTGGTCAGCAAAGACGTACAGCTGACCGCCACGGGCGCGAACTTCTTCAATGTTGGACTTCAGTTTTTCCAGCAGTTCGTTGTTCGGCGCGACTACGATAACCGGCATATCGGCATCAATCAGCGCCAGCGGACCGTGTTTCAGTTCGCCTGCGGCATAAGCTTCAGCGTGAATATAAGAGATCTCTTTCAGCTTCAGCGCGCCTTCCAGCGCAATCGGGTACTGATCGCCACGGCCCAGGAACAGCGCATGGTGTTTATCAGAGAAACCTTCAGCCAGAGCGGCAATGCGTTTGTCCTGAGACAGCATCTGCTCAATACGGCTCGGCAGCGCCTGCAGACCGTGAACGATTTCCTGCTCAATAGCCACATCCAGGCCTTTCAGACGAGACAGTTTCGCCACCAGCATCAGCAGAACGGTCAGCTGAGTGGTAAATGCTTTCGTGGAGGCCACGCCGATTTCGGTACCAGCATTGGTCATCATCGCCAGGTCGGATTCGCGCACCAGAGAAGAGCCCGGTACGTTACAAATAGCCAACGAGCCCAGATAGCCCAACTCTTTGGATAAGCGCAGACCCGCCAGGGTATCTGCCGTTTCACCTGACTGGGAAAGGGTGATCATCAGGCTGTTACGACGCACGGCGGATTTGCGATAGCGGAATTCGGAAGCAATTTCGACATCACAAGGAATGCCAGCCAGCGATTCAAACCAGTAGCGGGACACCATACCGGAGTTGTACGACGTACCACAGGCGATAATCTGGATATGCTCAACCTGAGACAGCAGCTCGTTGGCATGCGAACCCAGCTCGCTTAAATCCACTTCACCGTGGCTGATACGGCCGGTCAGCGTGTTTTTAATTGCGTTCGGCTGTTCGTAGATCTCTTTCTGCATGTAGTGGCGATAAATACCTTTTTCGCCCGCATCGTATTGCAGATTAGATTCGATATCCTGACGTTTCACTTCCGCGCCAGACTTGTCGAAAATAGAGACCGAACGACGGGTCACTTCCGCGATATCGCCCTCTTCCAGGAAGATGAAGCGACGGGTTACCGGCAGCAGTGCCAGCTGATCGGAAGCGATAAAGTTCTCACCCATACCCAGACCAATCACCAGCGGGCTGCCAGAACGGGCCGCCAGCAGGGTTTCCGGGTTACGGGTATCCATGATCACCGTGCCGTAGGCACCGCGCAGCTGCGGAATAGTACGCAGCACGGCTTCACGCAGCGTACCACCCTGTTCCAGCTCCCAGTGCACCAGGTGAGCAATCACTTCGGTGTCGGTTTCAGAAACAAAGGTGTAGCCACGCGTTTTCAACAGCTCACGCAGTGGTTCATGGTTTTCAATGATGCCGTTATGCACCACAACAATGTGTTCAGAAACATGGGGATGCGCGTTCGCTTCTGAAGGTTCACCGTGTGTCGCCCAGCGGGTGTGAGCAATACCAGTACCACCATGCAGCGGATGTTCTTCCGCAGCAGCAGTCAGCATCTGCACTTTACCCAGACGACGCAGGCGGGTCATGTTGCCTTCAGCATCGACAACGGCCAGACCAGCAGAGTCATAACCACGATATTCCAGACGACGTAAACCTTCGAGAAGGATTTCAGCTACATCACGCTGCGCGATAGCGCCAACAATTCCACACATATTTTTTGATTCCGAATTTAGGCATTGTGCCTGTCGTTGTCGGTCAACCTGATACCCGTATTCCGGGCGCCCCGAGCCTTGTAGAGAGTGGGGTTATTTTTATAGGTACTGCTTGTTGAGCGGAGGATTATATTATCCCCTCATCTCTTGTCTGCCTGATGGCGCTCACGGTTATCAGGCCTACAGAACGTCACCGCACGTAGGCCGGATAAGGCAAAGCCGCCATCCGGCAAAAATAAATTACTTCTTCTTCACCGGACGCTGCCAGCCCTGTTTATGAACCTGAGGTACACGGCTTAATACCAGTTCATTATCGGCGACATTACGCGTTACGGTGGTTCCGGCGGCAATCGTCGCACCTTTACCCACGGTGACAGGCGCCACCAGCTGAGTATCAGAACCCACAAACACATCATCACCAATAATGGTTTTAAACTTATTGGCACCATCGTAGTTGCAGGTGATCGTACCCGCACCGATATTCACGTTATCGCCAATTTCCGCATCGCCCAGATAGGTCAAATGACCAGCTTTAGAGCCTTTACCCAGACGCGCTTTTTTCATTTCGACGAAGTTACCCACGTGTGCGCCTTCCTGCAGCTCAGCACCCGGGCGCAGACGCGCGAATGGACCGATGGTGCAAGCGGCTTCCAGATGGGCATCTTCCACCACACTGTACGGGCTAAGCTCACAACCCTCACCAATCACGCTGTTTTTGATGATGCAGCCAGCGCCAATCTTGACGCGATCCCCAACGGTTACGTTACCTTCAATGATAACGTTAGTATCAATTTCAACATCGCGCCCGTGAATCAGCGTACCGCGAAGATCAAAACGTGCAGGATCGCGCAGCATCACGCCCGCCAGCAGCAGTTTTTCTGCCTGCTCGGACTGATACACACGTTCCAGACGGGATAACTGAAGGCGGTTATTTACCCCTTCCGTTTCACTGATTCGTGCCGGATGTACCGCAGCAATTTCACGTCCTTCCTGATACGCCATCGCGATGATATCGGTGATGTAGTATTCACCCTGCACGTTGTTGTTGGTCAGTTTAGACAGCCAACGCTTCATGTCAGCGCCGTTGGCAATCAGAATGCCTGTGTTGATTTCCTGGATTTGACGCTGCTCGTCAGTTGCATCTTTGTGCTCGACGATCCCTGTGACGTTACCGTTTTCGCGCGTAATACGCCCATAGCCGGAAGGGTCGTCCAGTTTTACCGTTAACAAACCGATACCACCCTGCGGTTTGGCTTCACGCAGGCGACGTAAGGTATCGGTAGAGATCAGCGGCACATCGCCATAGAGCATTAAAATGTCTTCGTCATCACTAAAGAATGGCGCCGCCTGCTGCATTGCATGGCCGGTACCCAACTGCTCAGCCTGCAGAACCCAATTCAGATTGCCATCTTTCAGCGTTTGCTTAAGCAGATCGCCACCGTGTCCGTAGACAAGGTGTACATGAGTCGCACCTAATTCATTAGCTGCATCAATGACATGCTGAACCATCGGCTTTCCTGCGAGGGTGTGCAGCACTTTAGGAAGATCGGAATACATACGCGTGCCTTTGCCTGCGGCAAGGATCACAACGCTCATAGCATTATTCAACATACACGTCCTGACTGTAATTTGAGAACGAATTTATACCGTTTCACATTGAAAATACTACATTTTTTTCAGCGTGAAATGGACCGAGGATAAAACGTTCAACAGGGGGGATTCCCCATCTGATAACTCACTATTTTCGTCTATATCTGCGTCTTTTGTCTCCCAAAAACCAGGAGTCTGCTCTTATTAAAGCCTTAGGTTAATGTTTTTGCTATTTTTTTACCGCATGAATAAAGCATTACATCAGCATAGAACGATTTTATTTATGTGATTCAGTGAGAAGCAGAAAAATGGATTGGGAAAATTGAGGGGAGGAATGATAGAGAACGAATGATACAGCGAAGGAGGGGGGATTTAATAACGATGGCGCTAGCTGATAACCGTATTAAGCATCGCGCCACAGAACAGGTAGGGAACGACTAAACGTCCATGCTGCTGAAAAGGGCGATGATTTTGTTAAACAATTTCATGTTGGTATCCTGTTTTTATCTGAATTAATTTTGTGACGCACATCACATAAAAAGAGTCTACGCCTCATTTTTTAACCGATCAACATTTTTTGTGATGTAAATCACAAAATAATAAAACAGCTTTTTAGTTCCACTTTTACTGAAACAAATCCATAAAAAAAGCCAGCCTGGAAACCAGACTGGCCTTTGTGCTTTTCAAGCCGGTGTTACATCGCTTTTTTGGTCAACTCGATAACGCGCAGTTTCGCTATCGCTTTGGCCAGTTCCGCAGATGCCTGAGCGTAATCCACGTCACCATGAGAGCTCTTAATGTGCTCTTCAGCCTTACGCTTCGCTTCCAGGGCTCTCGCTTCATCGAGATCCTGTCCGCGAATCGCGGTATCAGCCAGTACGGTCACACTGCCAGGCTGCACTTCGAGAATGCCGCCGGACAGATAGATAAACTCTTCATGACCGAACTGTTTAACGATGCGGATCATACCAGGCTTAATGGCGGTGAGCAGCGGTGCGTGACCCGGGAAAATACCCAGTTCACCTTCACTACCCGTTACCTGGATTTTCTCGACCAGACCAGAGAACATTTGTTGCTCTGCGCTGACGACGTCCAGGTGGTAAGTCATTGCCATATCACCCTCCGATTAAGGCGTTAAAGTTTTTTGGCTTTTTCCACGGCTTCGTCGATAGAACCAACCATGTAGAACGCCTGCTCTGGCAGGTGGTCGTATTCGCCTTCCATGATGCCTTTAAAGCCACGGATGGTGTCTTTCAGGGAAACGTATTTACCCGGAGAACCGGTGAATACTTCCGCAACGAAGAACGGCTGGGACAGGAAGCGCTGGATCTTACGCGCACGTGCTACCACCAGTTTATCTTCTTCAGACAGTTCATCCATACCCAGGATGGCGATGATGTCTTTCAGTTCCTGATAACGCTGCAGCAGGGACTGTACGCCACGCGCGGTGTCGTAGTGTTCCTGACCAACAACCAGCGGATCCAACTGACGGCTGGTGGAGTCCAGCGGGTCAACTGCCGGGTAGATACCCAGAGAAGCGATCTGACGGCTCAGTACCACGGTTGCATCCAAGTGAGCAAAGGTGGTTGCTGGGGACGGGTCAGTCAAGTCATCCGCAGGTACGTATACCGCCTGAACGGAGGTGATAGAACCGGTTTTGGTAGAGGTGATACGTTCCTGAAGAACACCCATCTCTTCCGCCAGGGTCGGCTGGTAGCCTACCGCTGATGGCATACGACCCAGCAGTGCAGATACTTCTGTACCGGCCAGGGTGTAACGGTAGATGTTATCAACGAACAGCAGAACGTCACGACCTTCGTCACGGAACTTCTCAGCCATGGTCAGACCGGTCAGTGCAACGCGCAGACGGTTGCCCGGCGGCTCGTTCATCTGGCCATATACCAGGGATACTTTGTCCAGTACGTTGGAGTCGGTCATTTCGTGGTAGAAGTCGTTACCCTCACGAGTACGTTCACCTACGCCCGCAAACACGGAGTAACCGGAGTGTTCGATCGCGATGTTACGGATCAGCTCCATCATGTTTACGGTTTTACCTACACCCGCACCACCGAACAGACCGACTTTACCGCCCTTAGCGAACGGACACATCAGGTCGATAACTTTGATGCCGGTTTCCAGCAGTTCCTGAGAGCTGGACAGCTCTTCGTAGGAAGGTGCTGCGCGGTGGATAGCCCAACGCTCTTCTTCACCGATATCGCCTTTCATGTCGATCGGGTGACCCAGGACGTTCATGATACGACCCAGGGTTGCTTTACCTACCGGGACTTCGATCGGGTGTTCGAGGTCTTTAACTTCCAGACCACGACGCAGACCGTCGGAAGAACCCATGGCGATGGTACGTACGATACCGCCGCCGAGCTGCTGCTGAACTTCCAGCACCAGGCTCTCTTTACCATTCATAACCTCAAGAGCATCGTACACGCGCGGTACGGCATCCTGAGGGAATTCGACGTCAACCACGGCGCCGATTACCTGGACAATTTTTCCAGTAGCCATCTTGAATCCTCTACGAATTAACCTGGTTATACCGCGGATGCACCACCGACGATTTCGGTGAGTTCCTGAGTAATGCTGGCCTGACGAGCTTTGTTGTATACCAACTGCAGCTCTTTAATCAGGCTGCCGCCATTGTCGGTCGCGGCTTTCATCGCCACCATACGTGCGGCCTGCTCGCTGGCCAGGTTTTCTACCACGCCCTGATAAACCTGAGACTCGACATAACGACGCAGCAGGGTATCCAGCAGCGCTTTCGGGTCTGGTTCATACAGGTAATCCCAGGATTTACGCTTCAATTCATCATCATCTGATGCCGGCAGAGGCAGCAGTTGGGTGATGGTTGGCGTCTGAGACATGGTGTTAATAAATTTGTTGCTGACAACGTACAGTCTGTCCAGACGACCTTCATCGTAGGCTTGCAGCATCACTTTAACCGGACCGATCAGTTCGGACAGGGAAGGGTTATCCCCCATACCGGTTACCTGAGCGATCACGTTACCACCAACGGAGTTAAAGAAAGACACGCCCTTAGAGCCGATCATTGCGATATCGCACTGAACGCCTTTATCGGACCATGTTTTCATATCCGCCAGCAGCTTTTTGAACAGGTTAATGTTCAAGCCACCGCACAGACCACGGTCGGTCGACACCACCAGGTAGCCCACGCGTTTAACGTCGCGTTCTTCCAGGTAAGGGTGCTTATATTCCAGATTACCATTCGCAAGGTGACCAATCACTTTGCGCATGGTCTCTGCATAAGGACGGCTGGCCGCCATGCGATCCTGCGATTTACGCATTTTGGAAGCGGCGACCATCTCCATCGCTTTAGTGATCTTCTGCGTGTTCTGGACGCTTGCGATCTTACTACGTATCTCTTTTGCGCCGGCCATGAGCTTCTCCTCAATGCCTTGCGGTCCGCCCTAAAGCAGACCGCCAGACGTTACCAGGACTGGGTTGCCTTGAAGGAATCGAGGATAGCTTTCAGCTTGCCTTCGATTTCATCGTTATAGCCACCGGACTGGTTGATCTCTTGCATCAGCGGAGCGTGGTCACGGTCAACGTAAGCCAGCAGAGCGGCTTCGAAGCTACCGATTTTCGCCAGTTCCACATCTTCGAGGTAACCGCGTTCAGCCGCAAACAGCACCACACCCTGCTGTGCAACAGACATTGGCGCATACTGTTTCTGCTTCAGCAGTTCAGTTACTTTCTGACCATGGCTCAGCTGCTTACGAGTAGCTTCATCCAGGTCGGAAGCGAACTGAGAAAACGCAGCCAGTTCACGATACTGTGCCAGAGCGGTACGAATACCACCGGACAGTTTCTTGATGATCTTGGTCTGCGCTGCACCACCAACACGAGATACGGAGATACCCGGGTTAACTGCCGGACGAATACCGGAGTTAAACAGGTTGGTTTCCAGGAAGATCTGACCATCGGTAATGGAAATTACGTTGGTCGGAACGAACGCAGAAACGTCACCCGCCTGGGTTTCGATAATCGGCAGAGCGGTCAGGGAGCCGGTTTTACCTTTAACTTCACCATTGGTGAACTTCTCAACGTATTCCGCGTTTACGCGGGATGCGCGTTCCAGCAGACGGGAGTGGAGGTAAAATACGTCGCCCGGGAATGCTTCACGTCCTGGCGGACGACGCAGCAGCAGGGAAACCTGACGGTAAGCAACGGCCTGTTTAGACAGGTCATCGTAAACGATCAGTGCATCTTCACCGCGGTCACGGAAGTATTCGCCCATTGCGCAACCGGCATATGGTGCTAGGTATTGCAGTGCAGCAGATTCAGACGCGGTCGCCACAACAACGATGGTGTTGGACAGTGCGCCGTGTTCTTCCAGTTTACGAACCACGTTAGAAATGGTGGACGCTTTCTGGCCGATAGCCACGTACACACATTTGATGCCGGAATCACGCTGGTTGATGATGGCATCGATAGCCATCGCAGTTTTACCTGTCTGACGGTCACCGATGATCAGCTCACGCTGGCCACGACCGATTGGGATCATGGCATCAACAGATTTATAACCGGTCTGTACTGGCTGGTCGACGGACTGACGTTCGATTACGCCTGGTGCGATAACTTCGATTGGCGAGAAGCCATCGTTATCAACCGGACCTTTACCGTCAATCGGGGAACCCAGAGTGTTCACCACACGACCCAGCAGGCCACGGCCAACCGGAACTTCCAGAATACGACCCGTACACTTAACCTTCATGCCTTCGGCGAGGTCAGCGTATGGACCCATCACAACTGCACCTACGGAGTCGCGCTCCAGGTTCAGTGCGATAGCGTAACGGTTACCCGGCAGGGAAATCATCTCACCCTGCATACAATCGGCCAGGCCGTGAATGCGGATAACACCGTCACTTACAGAAACAATAGTACCTTCGTTATGAGCTTCGCTCACAACACTGAACTGAGCAATGCGCTGCTTGATCAGTTCGCTGATTTCGGTGGAATTCAGTTGCATGCTCCAGTCCCCTTAAGACTGCAAGACGTCTGCAAGGCGCTCAAGACGGCCGCGTACGCTGCCATCAATGACCATATCACCCGCTCGGATGATTACGCCTGCCATTACAGACTTATCGATTTTGCAATTCAGCTTAACTTTGCGTGACAGACGTTTTTCCATCGCAGCACTAATCTTCGTAAGCTGTTCATCACTCAGTGCATTGGCAGAAGTGACTTCTACCTCAGAGATAGCCTCACTGGCTGCACGCAGGTGAGTAAACTGCTCAAGAACATCCGGGAGCGCATTCAGACGGTTATTTTCAGCCATAACCCTAATCAGGTTTTGGCCGCTTTCGTCCAGCTGCTCACCGCACACGGCGATAAACGACTCAGCGAGCGTTTCCGGCGCCAGCGCGCCAGAGAGAAGCTCTGCCATTTGTTCGTTTTTTGTCACCTCAGCGGCGAACGTCAACATATCCTGCCAACGGTCAATGCTTTGGTGCTCAACGGCAAAGTCAAAAGCTGCTTTGGCGTAGGGGCGAGCTACCGTAATAAATTCAGACATCAGCCCCTCCCTCCTTACAGTTCAGCGACAAGTTTGTCCACGATGTCGCTATTAGCAGCTTCATCCACGGAACGTTCGATGATCTTCTCGGCGCCAGCAACAGCCAGGATAGCAACTTGCTTACGCAGCTCTTCGCGAGCACGTTTACGCTCGGCGTCAATTTCCGCCTGCGCCTGTGCCACGATTTTAGTACGTTCCTGCTCTGCTTCAGTTTTAGCTTCGTCCAGGATCTGAGCACGGCGTTTGTTCGCCTGCTCAATGATTACCTGAGCTTCCGCCTTCGCTTTTTTCAGCTGGTCGGTCGCGCTGGCCTTTGCAAGGTCAAGATCCTTATGTGCTCGTTCTGCAGAAGCAAGGCCGTCAGCAATTTCTTTTTGACGTTTTTCGATGGCAGCCATTAAAGGCGGCCATACGTACTTCATGCAGAACAGAACGAACAGGACAAACGCGATGGCCTGGCCGAGGATTGTTGCGTTAAGATTCACAGCACAATGCCTCTATCTAGTTAACGTTCTGATATTGCTCTTAATTCAAGCAACGCTTACTACGCGACAGCAAACATCACGTACAGACCCAGACCTACAGCGATCATTGGGATTGCATCCACCAGACCCATAACGATAAAGAACTGAGTACGCAGCAGAGGAATCAGATCCGGTTGACGCGCTGCGCCTTCCAGGAATTTACCCCCGAGGATGCCGATACCGATCGCAGCACCGATTGCCGCCAGACCCATCATCACAGCGGCAGCAATGTACAGCAGATCCATATTCAGGTTTTCCATGACAGTCTCCAGTTTGTTTCAGTTAAAACGTAGTAGTGTTGGTAAATTAATGCTCTTCAGATGCCATCGACAGATAGACAATCGTCAGAACCATAAATATGAAGGCTTGCAGCGTGATAATCAGTATGTGGAAAATGGCCCAAGGCACATTCAGGATCCACTGTGACCACCACGGCAACAGACCAGCAATCAGAATGAAAATCAGCTCACCGGCATACATGTTGCCGAACAGTCGCAGACCAAGAGAGATTGGTTTGGACAGCAGGCTTACCCCTTCAAGGATTAAGTTGACAGGGATGAACGCCCAGTGATTGAACGGCTGCAGCGTCAACTCTTTCGCGAAGCCACCGATGCCTTTCATTTTGATGCTGTAGAACAGAATGAGGATAAATACGCCCAGCGCCATCGACAGGGTGATGTTCACGTCAGCAGACGGAACCACACGCAGAGCCGGTAGGCCAAAGATATGCTCACCGATGTACGGCAGCAGGTCGATAGGCAGCAAATCCATCAAGTTCATCAGGAATACCCAGACGAAAATCGTCAAGGCCAGCGGAGCAATCAGCTTGCTTTTGCCATGGTACATGTCTTTCACGCTACCATGCACAAAGCCGATTACCAGCTCAATCGCGGTCTGAAATTTACCTGGTACGCCGCTGGTCGCCTTTTTGGCTACGCTACGGAACATAAGCAGGAACAACAGACCCAGAACCACCGAGAAGAAAATGGAGTCAATATTGAGCGTCCAGAAGGTGGCTGGGGGGTTGTGCGGATCCACCAGCGAGAATGTACGTAGGTCCAACTGAAGGTTATTCAGATGGTGTCCTATGTAATCCTGCGGCGTCATATTTTCTGAAGCCATGATGCCTTTACCCTTTGTTGTTAATTACAGCCGGCGCCAGTATCTGAACCACCAGCACCAAAACCCACGTAACGATCAGCGGCATGAATACCGCTTTCAAAACAGCCAACGCCACCACCAACAACACCAGCATCGCTAATACCTTGAAGGCTTCGCCGAAAGCGAACGACCAGGCTACTCGGCCCTTCGCTGGTGTATGTACCTGGTGACGCCAGGCAAATATCATAAACAACACATTAGGCAGTAACACTGCCAATCCTCCACACAACGCGGAGATGCCCCAGAAAGGGTCTTTGAGGCTAAACAGCAATCCACTTGCTATTACAACCAGAAGCTGTGTGAGCAAAAGCTTACGAGCAACGTTTCGACTCAAGAGCGACATAGACATCACGTTTTTACTCCTGCTCCCTTCGAGGTATGCCGCGTGTCGTATAAAACGTTCTTTATGGCTTAGAGTCAAGCATCAAAAAGCGGACAAATTATACGGTGCGCCTTCGTGATTTCAAACAATAAGTAGCTAAAAAGTGAATAAATGTTTAAATATTTTTCGCTGCCCCACATTTATTACTTTTAGGCAAACTGTGAACGATCATGCAAAACTGCAAATACCGCGAAAACACTGGCGTCAAAGCGTGCACCAGATCACATATTGAACATATTCACCTTCGCATAATTTATTTACGTGGCAATTGATGCCTTTTCATCTTTTTGATATTTAAGCGTAAAAATAGCCACTATTTCAAAAACAACGCCTAACAACAAAAAAACCGCTCATTGACATTTATAATAAAAAATTAACACGAACGGTGATTCTTACGTTCTATTTTTAGCAGACTGATATTTTCACAGCTGACTTGTTTCGCTTTTAACAAAAAACGGTACGTTATAGTTATGATGCAAAACCGTAAGGCACTAGTGAAATGTAACGACATTTACCCACACTATTACCTATGACTTTTAACACCTGAAAAGCCGTTTTTTCTCTATTTTTTTTGATAAAAATTAAATTTTGTTTGGCTTAATAACCACCAAATGACGTTCACCATCCAACTGCGGAACGCGTAATTTTTCGACGGACTCAACGCTGAATTCTGCTGGCAGCGAATCAATTTCATCTGCAGGCAACTGCCCTTTTAGCGCATAAAAACGCCCATTCTGGCCCGGCAAATGGTGACACCAGCTAACCATATCATTGAGTGAAGCGAAAGCACGGCTAATCACCCCATCAAACGGCGGTTCTGAAGGAAATTCTTCAACACGGCTTTGCACTGGAGTGATGTTAGTAAGCGCAAGCTCATGCTGCACCTGACGCAAGAAACGAACACGTTTTCCCAGGCTATCGAGCAGTGTGAAATGCGCTTCTGGGCGCACGATAGAAAGCGGAATTCCCGGCAGGCCCGGTCCCGTACCTACATCGATAAAACGCTCACCCTTCAGATACGGTGCAACGACAATGCTGTCCAGAATATGGCGTACCAGCATTTCGTTGGGATCCCGCACCGACGTCAGGTTGTACGCCTTGTTCCATTTGTGCAGCATATCGACATACGCAATCAGCTGATTTTTCTGGTGATCGGTAAGAGAAATACCGGCATCAGCCAGCAGACGAGAGAGTTTGTTGAGCACGGTCGTTACCTGTTAATAATCAAATGCCCGATGCGCTTTCGCTTATCGGGCCTACAAATTCGTACGGCGGGCAAGCGAAGCGCCCCCGCCAAAATAGTGTTATCAAGCGCTGCGGCGCAGCATACCTTGTTTTTTCAGCCATACCAGCAGAATGGAGATGGCGGCAGGCGTTATGCCGGAAATACGCGATGCCTGACCGATCGAGACGGGTTTGTGATCGTTCAGCTTAGCGATAACTTCATTCGACAAGCCAGAAACCTGGCGATAATCCAGCGTTGCAGGCAACAGGGTGTTTTCATTGCGCTGTTGTCTTTCAATTTCTTCCAGCTGACGGGCAATATACCCTTCGTATTTCACCTGAATCTCAACCTGTTCTGCGGCCTGAGCATCATCAAGCGCGGGTGCGAACGCAGATAAAGAGGTCAACTGAGCATAGGTCATATCCGGGCGACGCAGCAGATCTTCACCGCTCGCTTCACGTGACAGAGGTGTAGCCAGGTGAGCATTCACTTCTGCTGCGGACTCCGCTAACGGATTCACCCAGGTTGATTTAAGACGTTGGCGTTCCTGTTCGATACGCTCCAGTTTCTCGTTGAAGCGAGCCCAGCGCTCATCGTCCACCAGACCCAGTTCACGACCAATTTCGGTCAGACGCAGGTCGGCGTTATCTTCACGCAGCATCAAACGGTATTCAGCGCGAGATGTGAACATACGGTACGGTTCTTTGGTACCCAGCGTACACAGGTCGTCCACCAGCACGCCAAGATAAGCCTGATCGCGACGCGGTGCCCACCCCTCTTTTTCAGCAGACAAACGCGCGGCGTTCAGACCAGCCAGCATGCCTTGTGCGGCGGCTTCTTCATAACCAGTTGTACCGTTAATCTGGCCCGCAAAGAACAGACCCTGGATGAATTTGCTTTCCAGAGTAGGTTTTAGATCACGCGGATCGAAGAAATCATATTCAATCGCGTAGCCAGGGCGGACGATTCTGGCATTTTCCATCCCCTGCATGGAGCGGACAATTTGCATCTGCACATCGAACGGCAGGCTGGTGGAGATGCCATTCGGGTAAATTTCGTTAGAGGTCAGCCCTTCCGGTTCGAGGAAGATCTGATGCTGGTTACGATCGGCAAAGCGCATCACTTTATCTTCGATCGACGGGCAGTAGCGTGGGCCGATACCTTCGATCACGCCAGCGTACATTGGGCTACGATCGAGGTTATTGCGGATCACGTCATGGGTTTTCTCATTGGTATGCGTGATGTAACACGGCATCTGGCGCGGATGTTGAGAAGCATCGCCCAGGAATGAGAAGACCGGCATCGGGTTATCGCTGTTTTGCTGGCCGAGCACGCTGAAATCAATCGTGCGCGCATCGATACGCGGCGGTGTACCGGTTTTCAGGCGGCTGACGCGCAGCGGCAGTTCACGCAGACGGCGTGACAGCGGGATGGACGGCGGATCGCCAGCGCGGCCACCGCTGTAGTTATCCAGACCAATATGAATTTTGCCGTCGAGGAAAGTCCCCACGGTTAATACGACCGCTTTGGCACGGAACTTCAGTCCCATTTGGGTTACTGCACCCACAACGCGATCGTTTTCGACAATCAGATCTTCAACCGCCTGCTGGAAGATCATCAGGTTGGGTTGATTCTCCAGCGCAGTGCGTACCGCCTGGCGATAGAGCACACGATCGGCCTGAGCTCGGGTAGCGCGAACGGCTGGCCCTTTGCTTGCGTTTAGTATCCTAAACTGGATACCCGCGTGGTCGATCGCTTTTGCCATCAACCCACCAAGCGCATCCACTTCTTTTACCAGGTGTCCCTTCCCAATACCGCCGATCGCCGGGTTGCAGCTCATCTGCCCCAGAGTGTCGATATTGTGTGTCAAAAGCAGAGTCTGTTGACCCATTCGCGCCGCGGCCATTGCGGCCTCGGTGCCTGCATGACCCCCGCCAATGATGATGACGTCAAAAGGATCCTGATAAAACATGGTAATTGCCTCGCATAACGCGGTGTGAAAATGGATTGAAGCCCGGGCCGTGGATTCTACTCAACTTTAGTCGATGGAGAAAGACCTGGGATCCTGGGTATTAAAAAGAAGATCTTTTTATTTAGAGATCTGTTTTATTGTGATCTCTTATTAGGATCGCACCTTTCTGTGGATAAGGACGATCCTTTAAGTAAGATCAACAGGTTGCTGAGGATCATTAGCTGTGAATGATCGGTGATCCTGGTCCGTATAAGCTGGGATCAGAATGAAGGGTTATACACAACTCAAAAACTGAACAACGGTTGTTCTTGGGATAACTACCGGTTGATCCAAGCTTTTAACCAGAGTTATCCACATAAAAAAGTACGATCTTTACAAATCTCTGAGCAACGGATGCCACGATCCCAGCCAAATTTCAGCCGGATCTTCCGGAATTTCATGTTCCAGTACGTTGATCCTGAGTGTTTCGCCGATCTGTTTTGCCCCACAGGCCTTCAATTCGGCTTCCAGCTTGTCGATTGCGCCGCAAAAGGTGTCATATTCACGACTGCCTATCCCGATTGCACCAAAGCGCACTTGTGACAGGTCCGGCTTTTGCTCGCGTAACGCATCATATAAAGGCTGTAGGTTGTCAGGAATATCTCCCGCACCGTGCGTGGAGCTGATAATCAGCCAGATCCCGTCAGTCGGAACCTCTTCAAGCATTGGCCCATGCAGTATTTCGCTGGAAAAACCGGCGTCGTCCAGCTTTTCAGCCAGATGCTCTGCTACATATTCCGCACTGCCAAGCGTACTACCGCTGATAAGAGTGATGTCTGCCATGATCGCCCACCTTTATAAAGAGGGCGTATTGTACGCTGTGAGCGAGCTGGGATCTACCTGTGGAAAAATAGGGGATTAAAAAAACCGATCATGGCTTGATGGTACGCATGATCGGGTTTTGCAGGACGATCAGGGTTTCAGTGGACTGAATTTCGTCAATTGTTTGGATCTTGTTGATAAGTACCTGCTGCAATGCGTCGATCGACTTGCACATCACCTTAATAAAGATGCTGTAGTGCCCGGTGGTGTAATACGCTTCGGTCACTTCATCGAGGCTTTCCAGTCTGGCCAGCGCTGACGGATAGTCTTTCGCACTTTTCAGGATGATGCCGATAAAGCAGCCGACGTCATAACCCAATTGTTTGGGACTGACATCAATCCGCGCGCCGGTAATAATCCCCGCCTGCTTCATCTTTTCTACGCGAACGTGAATTGTTCCTGGGCTGACGCCGAACTGTTTGGCTAATTCTGCGTAGGCGGTACGAGCATTTTCCATTAAGGCGTCAAGAATGCCGCGGTCCAGATTGTCGATCTGATAATTTTCCATAGGTTTTTCTTATGTAGATTAATGATTCCCTCTATTTTAGACGTAATTTTTAACGAATCAAAATCGAAGTCGGCTTTTTGTTTGTTGATTATTGAATATTACCTCCATTCTGTTGCTTAATCATAGGCAACAGGACACAGGAGTACACATAATGAAAACCGCTTACATTGCCAAACAACGTCAAATTAGCTTCGTAAAATCTCATTTTTCTCGCCAGCTGGAAGAGCGTTTAGGCCTGATCGAAGTTCAGGCGCCGATCCTCAGCCGCGTTGGAGATGGCACGCAGGATAACTTGTCAGGCTGTGAAAAAGCGGTGCAGGTGAAGGTTAAAGCATTGCCAGACGCTCAATTCGAAGTGGTTCATTCACTGGCGAAGTGGAAGCGTCAAACGTTAGGACAACACGACTTTAGCGCAGGCGAGGGGCTGTACACGCACATGAAAGCCCTGCGTCCCGATGAAGATCGCCTCTCCCCGCTGCACTCAGTGTACGTTGACCAGTGGGACTGGGAGCGCGTGATGGGCGACGGTGAGCGTCAATTCTCCACTCTGAAAAGCACGGTAGAGGCTATCTGGGCGGGAATTAAGGCCACCGAAGCTGCGGTTAGCAAAGAGTTTGGTCTGGCACCGTTCCTGCCAGAGCAGATCCACTTTGTTCATAGCCAGGAGCTGTTATCTCGTTATCCGGATCTTGATGCAAAAGGTCGTGAACGTGCGATCGCTAAAGAGCTGGGTGCGGTATTCCTGGTGGGGATCGGCGGCAAGCTCAGTGACGGTCACCGTCATGACGTACGTGCGCCGGATTATGATGACTGGAGTTCAGCGTCCGAGCTGGGTCATGCCGGTCTGAACGGTGATATTCTGGTCTGGAACCCGGTTCTGGAAGATGCGTTTGAGCTGTCTTCTATGGGGATCCGTGTGGATGCTGACGCCCTGAAACACCAGCTGTCTCTGACCGGTGATGAAGATCGCCTGAGTCTGGAGTGGCACCAGGCGCTGCTGCGCGGTGAAATGCCGCAGACAATTGGTGGCGGCATTGGGCAGTCGCGTCTGACCATGCTGTTGCTGCAATTACCGCACATTGGTCAGGTTCAGTGTGGCGTATGGCCGGCCCAGGTTCGTGAAAGCGTCGCTTCTCTGCTGTAACAATTAACGCCGCCAGCGTCTGAGCAGGCGGCTTCGCATCCCGGTATCAAAGCGCCAGATATGATCGAAAATGCGCATGATGCCGGGTTTGCCATGTGCTGACATCGCTACCGCATGAAAACGGTGCTGGTGCACCCGCTGTAATTCTCCCACTTTGCTGACTACTTCATCGGGCAATCGCTGAGCGATAAAATCTGAGATAACCACCGCATCGGCATCAAACCATTCCCGACCCTGCATGCGTTCAATAATGGCGCGAAAACAGCTGGCAATATCAGTACCGCCACGAAAGCGCTGACTTAAAAAGCGGATCGCCTGTTCGATGCCCTCCGGACCGGAAAGCTCATAGCGCACCACTTCTGTTGAAAACAGCATAATGAAACAGCGCCGGTTATCGGCAAGGGCGACGCGCATTAGCGCCAGGCAAAAGGCTTTCGCACACTGCTCATTAAATCCGCCCATCGATCCTGATGTATCAACGCAGACGATAAAAGGTCCGCGCGGCTGCTCGTCAAAATCCTGATGCACCACCGGACGTTCTGTTACTTTCTCGCGCCATGCTTCGCCGTGCAGGCGGTAGGTCAGCAGTTGCTTTTCCACCAGCCTTCGGTAGAACTCGTATTCCAGTTCGGTAATACCCAACGTGGCCAGTTCTGGCGGTAGCAGGCGCAGGATATCGTCACTTTGCTGGATGCCATCCACCTGCTCCGGGACGGTTGCCGGTTCGCGCACCAGGGTACGGAAGGTTTCCATTGGCGCATCTTTACGCGGCACGGATTTCGCTTCTCTGGAACGTCCTAACTGCTCAGCCAGACGCTGGAGTTCGGGTTGTTGCGTCAGAAATTCGCCGTATTTCACCATCAACTGATAATCACCGCGCTTGATTTGGCCCGCGCTCATATCCCACAACCGACCTGCTGCGTTGTCATTTTCTGCCAGAACGGGTTCCAGTTGCCCGCTAAGGGTCATCCGTTCCTGAACTTCACTGAGCAAATGCTCGCGCTCTTCTTCCAGCAGTTGCTGATTCAGCGTTGTGGTTTGCACCACCAGGCTCAGGCGCCAGCGCTGGAGAAAAAGCGTATGTAGGGCGGGTGTAAAGGTACTGTTGTCATTAACCAGTTGCTGCGCTTGCCCGGCCCAGGGCGAATGAAGGCGGTGCAATAGCGATAATATTTGCGGTAGCTGAACGATAAACTGCGCATGAGAGAGGAGCTGGCTTTGTTGATAGCACATAACCTCCTCCATCAGCTCCGGCGGTACATGGGTATCTTTGAGGCGGCTACGCAATGATTCACGCCAGCGGGGAATGTCGTCAGTGATCGCTTTTTTAAGGCGAGGAAATTTTTTAAAAAATACCACCATCTTTGGGGAAGCCAGCAGGGCGACGATCATCTCTTCGATCATCGCCTCTTCGCTGACTGCCAGCATGATGTTGAGCGTATCAAGGGTCAGCATTGTTGTGCCTGGCGGATTTGCGCCCCGACATCCTGCAGGCTGGCCTCAATGCGGCCTAACCAGTCGCTATGAATAAACAGGCATTTTTGCTGTTCGCTGAATGCGCTGTGCTGCTGATGCCACTCGTTATCGAGCGCCTCAAGCTCCTGTTTTATCTCTGCGGGCATACTCTCTTGCGAAGCACCCGGCAGCGCCAGGCGAGAACCTTGTAAACTGACATCGCGCACAACCAGATGCTGTGCGCTATCGACTTCCATATTCAGCGTTTGGGCAAAGCCTATTCCGTTTAGTTTTCCGCGGATCTCACCGCCTTTTGTTAGCCACAGTTCCAGTGCGCCACGTTCGAAAGCTATATGGATAACCTCCATATCATGCAGTTTTAAAGGCTTTTGCAGCAGTAATGTCACGACAGAAGACGAGGCTTCTGGCGGTAAATCATAATGAGGACGACGGCTGAACATTCCGCCCTGGCGGATCACCGTGAACGCCGTTTTGTCGCTTTGCTGCTGCTGGAGCTGAATGCGGCGCTGCACAATGCTGCCCAGGCGCGTCAGCATGGCTTGCTGTTGCCAGGCGTGTCCGGTCATCAATATTTCAAGCTGCTGTTGCATCAGATTAAGGCTTTGCGCGTCGTACCACAGGCAATCTTTCAGCAGGATCAGGTCGATAGGTACTACCGCATCGCGTCCGCTAAAGAAAGCACTTGCCTGGAGTAAGCGGATCGCTTTTTTCCAGCGACGATCGGACACATAAGGAGCATTCGGTAACACGTCTAACTGCTGGCGCAGCGTGAAAATGAGCTCAAACACGCGATCGGGAAGCTTGATCGCACTAATGTCTTTTTGCCACTGGTGATACTCTTCATCCGTCACCTGCAATGATGCCGGGACCGGATTGTCGCTTTCATCCTGCTGACTTAACAGCATGGAGCGGAAATTGGCCTTGTCCTGAACTTTATCCAGCCACAGACGAATCAGCATACGGTCGTACAGCGCTTCCAGGCTGCTGTCGGCTTCAGGCAGTTCGTTGGAAGCAGCCACCAGCAGACGCATCGGAATTTTTTCTTCATACGCGCCGTTACGGAAATGACGTTCGTTAATGGCGGTCAACAGGGTGTTAAGAATTGCCGGGCCTGCTTTCCAGATTTCATCGAGAAAAACGATTTCAGCTTCAGGAAGATAGCCCGCCGTTAAGCGTTCATAGCGACCTTCGTCTTTAAGGGCCTGAATGGACAGCGGACCAAACACCTCTTCGGGCGTAGAGAAGCGCGTCATCAGGTATTCAAAAGCGCGTGCGTTTTGGAAGGCAAACTTCAGTCGGCGGGCAATTAAGCTTTTTGCGATCCCCGGGGGGCCTAATAAGAAAACGCTCTCGCCGCTGAGTGCTGCCAGCAGACACAGACGAATGGCGTGGCTACGTTCATAAAGTCCCTTTTCCAGCGCATTGCTCAGACGGGAAATTCTTTCCGCTAATAAATGTGGGTGAGCCATAATGAAGTGGCGTCCTTTCGCCAAATGTACTGCATAAACTGCGAGTATAGATGCTTCACACCATTGCAGTAATAGACTGAAGGTGCGCTTATTTTTCTTTGAGCCAGATTAATCTGGTCTCATTTAGGGGTACGATTTTGTGATTAATCGTGCATACTGTGCGCCTTTTTGTGGGCCAAGGGACGACGCACACATTTCTTATATATACACCAAATCAATCAAGCTGCACCAAGGCGGCAATGGAGTTTTCTTCTGGGATGGGGGGAATAACGAATGCAGCCCACACGGAGTGGCTTGAAAGATGATGTGTATAAACGAAAGACGAGTCTATGAGCACTGATAATAAACAATCATTGTCTGCGATTACCCTTGCGGCCATTGGGGTTGTCTACGGTGATATTGGTACCAGCCCACTTTATACGCTTCGTGAATGTTTGTCCGGCCAGTTTGGTTTTGGCGTTGAACATGATGCCGTATTTGGTTTTCTCTCGCTGATTTTCTGGCTGCTGATCTTTGTTGTCTCCATTAAATACCTGACGTTTGTCATGCGCGCAGATAACGCCGGAGAAGGCGGGATCCTGACGCTGATGTCATTGGCCGGGCGCAATACCTCGGCGCGAACAACCTCCATGCTGGTCATTATGGGATTGATAGGCGGCAGCTTCTTTTATGGTGAAGTGGTGATTACGCCAGCCATTTCGGTGATGTCTGCGATTGAAGGTCTGGAGATAGTTGCCCCGCAACTGGATACCTGGATTGTTCCGCTCTCAATAATTGTGCTGACCCTGCTGTTTTTGATTCAAAAACACGGTACCGGTATGGTCGGTAAGCTGTTTGCGCCGATTATGCTGCTATGGTTCCTGACGCTCGCGGTATTAGGCGTGCGCAGTATTATTGGCAATCCGGAAGTACTGCAGGCGCTCAATCCGTATTGGGCGGTGCATTTCTTCCTCGAATTCAAAACGCTGTCCTTTATCGCGCTGGGTGCGGTGGTGCTGTCGATTACAGGTGTTGAAGCGCTGTATGCGGATATGGGCCACTTCGGTAAATTGCCGATTCGTCTGGCATGGTTCTCCGTGGTATTGCCTTCACTGGTGCTGAACTATTTTGGGCAGGGCGCGTTGCTGTTAAAGCATCCTGAAGCAATCAAAAACCCGTTTTTCCTGCTGGCGCCGGACTGGGCATTAATTCCATTGTTGATCCTCGCCGCGCTGGCAACGGTCATCGCCTCTCAGGCGGTTATCTCCGGCGTCTTCTCGCTGACGCGTCAGGCCGTACGTCTGGGGTATTTATCGCCGATGCGTATCATCCATACCTCGGAAATGGAATCGGGCCAGATTTACATTCCTTTCGTTAACTGGATGCTCTATTTTGCGGTAGTTATCGTGATAGTGAGCTTTGAACACTCCAGTAATCTTGCTGCGGCGTATGGGATTGCGGTAACGGGGACGATGGTACTGACTTCAATTCTGTCGACCACCGTGGCGCGCAAAAACTGGCACTGGAATAAATACTTCGTCTTCCTGATCCTGGTGGCGTTCTTGTGCGTCGATGTTCCGCTGTTCTCCGCGAACCTCGATAAGCTTATTTCCGGCGGTTGGCTGCCTCTGACGCTGGGTCTGGTGATGTTCACCATCATGACCACCTGGAAAAGCGAACGCTTCCGTCTGCTGCGTCGCATGCATGAGCACGGTAACTCTCTGGAGGCGATGATTGCTTCTCTGGAGAAATCGCCACCGGTACGCGTGCCGGGAACGGCGGTGTATATGTCCCGCGCACTGAACGTCATCCCGTTTGCACTTCTGCATAACCTCAAGCATAACAAGGTGCTGCATGAGCGCGTTATTCTGCTGACGCTGCGCACGGAAGATGCGCCCTATGTTCACAACGTGCGTAGAGTGCAGATTGAGCAGTTATCGCCCACCTTCTGGCGCGTGGTGGCCAGCTACGGTTGGCGCGAAACGCCGAACGTGGAGGAAGTGTTCCATCGCTGCGGTCTGGAAGGCTTAAGTTGTCGGATGATGGAAACGTCCTTCTTCATGTCGCATGAGTCGTTGATTGTTGGCAAGCGGCCATGGTACCTGCGTCTGCGCGGCAAGCTGTATCTGCTGCTACAGCGCAACGCGCTGCGCGCGCCGGACCAGTTTGAAATCCCACCGAACCGGGTTATTGAGCTTGGTACTCAGGTAGAGATTTAATCTCATCGACGCCCTCTTTCATCGCGAAAGGGGGCGTTTTGTTTTGCCCCTCTCAGTTTTCATTTCATCGAATGATAATCCTTGCGAAACGTTTCGATGGCGATCACATTTTCGTAACGTCGCGGTGGTTTTCTGTCCACTCTTCGCACTACACTTATCTCCAGCGAAACGTTTCGCTAGTGGGGAAAGAAAATGAAGAAAGGCACGGTACTCAACTCTGAAATTTCAACGGTGATCTCCCGTCTGGGGCATACCGATACGCTGGTGGTGTGTGATGCAGGTTTACCCATCCCGAACAGCACAACGCGTATTGATATGGCATTAACCCAGGGCATACCTTCTTTTATGCAGGTACTGGATGTGGTCACACGTGAAATGCAGGTCGAGGCGGCCATTCTCGCGTCGGAAATTAAACAACATAATCCGCAACTCCACGAAACGTTGCTCAGCCACATTGAGCAACTGCAACAACACCAGGGAAACACCATAGAAATTCGTTACACCACGCATGAACAATTCAAAAAACAAACCGCAGACAGTCAGGCGGTAATTCGCAGCGGAGAATGTTCTCCGTATGCGAATATCATTCTCTGTGCTGGCGTCACGTTCTGAGGCCATCATGAACGCATTACTGCAACTTAAAGGGATCGATAAAGCGTTCCCGGGCGTAAAAGCGCTATCCGGCGCCGCGTTGAATGTCTACCCTGGCCGCGTAATGGCGCTGGTGGGCGAAAATGGCGCGGGCAAATCCACCATGATGAAAGTGCTGACCGGGATCTATACCCGTGATGCCGGTTCTTTATTGTGGCTGGGGAAAGAAACCACCTTTAATGGCCCTAAATCCTCTCAGGAAGCTGGTATCGGTATCATCCACCAGGAGCTGAACCTGATCCCGCAACTCACTATCGCCGAGAACATTTTTCTTGGCCGTGAGTTTGTGAATCGCTTTGGCAAAATTGACTGGAAGAAGATGTACGCCGAAGCCGATCTGCTGCTCGCCAAACTGAATCTGCGCTTTAAAAGCGACAGACTGGTTGGTGAGCTGTCGATTGGCGATCAGCAGATGGTCGAAATTGCCAAAGTGCTGAGCTTTGAATCGAAAGTCATCATTATGGATGAACCGACGGATGCCCTCACCGATACCGAAACCGAATCCCTGTTCCGCGTCATTCGCGAACTGAAATCCCAGGGACGCGGCATTGTCTATATTTCTCACCGCATGAAAGAGATCTTCGAGATTTGCGACGACGTAACCGTCTTCCGTGACGGGCAGTTTATTGCCGAACGTGAAGTTGCCTCGCTGACCGAAGACTCGCTGATTGAAATGATGGTGGGACGTAAGCTGGAAGATCAGTACCCGCGTCTGGAAAAAGCGCCGGGTGATATTCGCCTGAAGGTCGATAACCTGTGTGGCCCTGGCGTAAACGATGTTTCGTTCACGCTGCGTAAAGGCGAGATCCTTGGCGTATCCGGGCTGATGGGGGCCGGACGAACCGAACTGATGAAAGTGTTGTACGGCGCATTGCCGCGCACCAGCGGTTACGTCACGCTTGATGGCCATGAAGTGGTTACCCGTTCGCCGCAGGATGGGTTGGCTAACGGCATCGTCTATATTTCTGAAGACCGTAAACGCGATGGTTTAGTGCTGGGCATGTCGGTGAAAGAGAACATGTCACTGACCGCGCTGCGTTATTTCAGCCGCGCCGGTGGAAGCCTTAAACATAAAGATGAGCAGCAGGCGGTGGGTGATTTTATTCGTCTGTTCAATGTTAAAACACCATCAATGGAACAGGCTATCGGCCTGCTGTCCGGTGGTAACCAGCAGAAAGTGGCGATTGCGCGCGGTCTGATGACGCGGCCAAAAGTGCTGATCCTTGATGAACCAACGCGCGGCGTTGACGTTGGAGCCAAGAAAGAAATCTATCAGCTTATCAACCAGTTTAAGGCTGACGGGCTGAGCATCATTCTGGTCTCCTCTGAGATGCCAGAAGTATTGGGCATGAGCGATCGAATTATCGTTATGCATGAAGGGCATCTCGGCGGTGAGTTCACTCGCGAGCAGGCCACTCAGGAAGTATTAATGGCTGCCGCTGTGGGCAAGCTTAATCGCGTGAATCAGGAGTAAAAAAGATGACTACCCAGGCTGTTTCTGGTCGCCGTTATTTCACTAAAGCATGGCTTCTGGAGCAAAAGTCGCTCATCGCTCTGTTAGTGCTGATCGCGATTGTTTCCACCATGAGCCCTAACTTTTTTACCGTTAATAACCTTTTCAACATTCTCCAGCAAACGTCGGTGAACGCTATCATGGCCGTTGGCATGACGCTGGTTATCCTGACGTCGGGTATCGATCTGTCCGTCGGTTCCTTGCTGGCGCTTACCGGCGCGGTTGCGGCTTCAATTGTAGGGATTGAGGTCAATGCGCTGGTGGCTGTTGCTGCAGCCCTGGCGCTCGGCGCTGCCATTGGTGCAGTCACCGGGGTGATTGTTGCGAAAGGTCGGGTGCAGGCGTTTATTGCAACGCTGGTGATGATGCTGCTGCTGCGCGGCGTGACCATGGTGTACACCAACGGCAGTCCGGTTAATACCGGATTTACTGACAATGCCGATCTGTTTGGCTGGTTTGGTATTGGTCGTCCGTTAGGCATCCCTACGCCAGTGTGGATCATGGGGATTGTCTTCCTCGCGGCGTGGTACATGCTGCACCACACTCGTCTGGGCCGTTATATCTACGCGCTGGGCGGTAACGAAGCGGCAACGCGTTTGTCTGGTATCAGCGTCAGTAAAATCAAAATTATCGTTTACTCACTGTGCGGTCTGCTGGCATCGCTGGCGGGCATCATTGAAGTCGCGCGCCTCTCCTCTGCGCAACCAACAGCAGGTACTGGCTATGAGCTGGATGCGATCGCAGCGGTAGTGTTAGGCGGTACCAGCCTGGCGGGTGGTAAAGGACGTATTGTTGGGACGCTGATCGGCGCATTGATTCTTGGTTTCCTCAATAATGGTTTGAATTTGTTAGGTGTATCCTCCTATTACCAGATGATCGTCAAAGCGGTGGTGATTTTGCTGGCGGTACTGGTAGACAACAAAAAGCAGTAACAACGATTACAGGACATCTTAAATATGAACATGAAAAAACTGGCTACCCTGGTTTCTGCTGTTGCGCTGAGCGCCACCGTGAGCGCGAATGCGATGGCGAAAGATACCATTGCGCTGGTGGTCTCCACCCTCAACAACCCGTTCTTTGTTTCTCTGAAGGATGGGGCGCAAAAAGAGGCGGATAAGCTGGGTTACAACCTGGTGATTCTGGACTCGCAGAACAACCCGGCGAAAGAGCTGGCTAACGTTCAGGACTTAACGGTTCGTGGAACTAAAATTCTGCTGATCAACCCGACTGACTCTGATGCCGTTGGTAATGCGGTGAAGATGGCTAACCAGGCAAAAATTCCGGTTATTACCCTTGACCGTGTTGCCTCCAAAGGCGAAGTGGTAAGCCACATTGCGTCTGATAACGTGTTGGGTGGCAAAATTGCGGGTGATTACATCGCGAAGAAGGCCGGTGAAGGCGCGAAAGTTATCGAACTGCAGGGGATTGCCGGAACTTCAGCGGCGCGTGAGCGTGGCGAAGGTTTCCAGCAGGCCGTTGCGGCACACAAATTTAACGTACTGGCCAGCCAGCCGGCAGACTTCGACCGCACCAAAGGTCTGAACGTCATGCAGAACCTGCTGACCGCGCATCCTGATGTGCAGGCCGTATTTGCCCAGAACGATGAAATGGCGCTGGGTGCGCTGCGCGCACTGCAAACCGCGGGTAAATCTGATGTGATGGTGGTTGGATTTGACGGCACTCCAGATGGCGAAAAAGCAGTAAATGATGGCAAACTGGCTGCGACTATTGCTCAGTTGCCGGATCAGATCGGCGCGAAAGGCGTTGAGACTGCGGATAAAGTCCTGAAAGGCGAGAAGGTTCAGGCTAAATATCCGGTTGACCTGAAGCTGGTCATCAAGCAGTAATACCGATTCAGGTCGCTCGCGGCCTGATGGAGACATAAATACGCCATCCCCGTATCTGATTTTGGGGATGAAAGCGTAAAAAGAAAAGCAGGGCACGCGCCACCCTAACCCGGTGGCGCACTTTGACTTGGAACACCAAATATGAAAACCGCAGGCAACCTCGTTGTTCTTGGCAGTATCAATGCCGATCACATCCTTAACCTTAACTCTTTCCCGACACCTGGTGAAACCGTAACTGGTAGCCATTATCAGGTCGCATTTGGCGGTAAAGGCGCGAATCAGGCTGTTGCTGCGGGTCGTAGTGGCGCGAATATCGCATTCATTGCCTGTACGGGCGATGATGATATTGGCGAAAGTGTGCGTAAACAGTTAGCCAAAGATAACATCGATATTGCGCCGATTAGCGTAATTTCGGGGGAATCGACCGGTGTGGCGTTGATTTTTGTGAATGGTGAAGGTGAGAACGTTATCGGCATTCATGCCGGAGCGAACGCAGCTCTTTCGCCAGCGTTGGTGGAAGCACAGCATGAGCGTATTGCTCAGGCGTCCGCCTTACTTATGCAGTTAGAATCGCCGATCGAAAGCGTAGTGGCTGCGGCAAAGATTGCACATCAAAATAAGACCATGGTCGCCCTGAACCCGGCACCGGCACGTGAACTTTCTGATGAACTGCTGGCGCTGGTGGATATTATTACCCCGAATGAAACCGAGGCTGAAAAGCTGACGGGGATCCGGGTCGAAAATGATGAAGACGCGGCCAAAGCGGCGCAGGCATTGCACGCTAAAGGTATCCATACTGTACTGATTACTTTAGGTAGTCGCGGTGTGTGGGCCAGCGTTAATGGCGAAGGTCAGCGTGTGCCCGGTTTTAAAGTGGAAGCCGTTGATACTATTGCCGCTGGAGACACCTTTAATGGCGCGTTAATTACAGCGTTGCTGGAAGAGACTCCGCTGCCTGAAGCGATCCGTTTTGCGCATGCCGCTGCGGCGATAGCGGTTACCCGTAAAGGCGCACAGCCTTCCGTTCCGTGGCGCGAAGAAATAGAAGCGTTTTTAAGTCAACAGAGGTAACGCTTGGCTACAATGAAGGACGTCGCCCGCCTGGCGGGTGTTTCCACGTCGACGGTTTCTCACGTCATTAATAAAGATCGCTTTGTCAGTGAGTCCGTCACTGACAAAGTAGAAGCTGCAATTAAAGCGCTGAACTACGCGCCCTCAGCGCTGGCGCGTAGCCTCAAGTTAAACCAGACCCGCACGATTGGCATGTTAATCACTGCCAGTACCAATCCCTTCTATTCTGAACTAGTGCGCGGCGTTGAACGTAGCTGTTTTGAGCGCGGCTACAGTCTGGTGCTGTGCAATACCGAAGGCGATGAACAGCGCATGAACCGTAATCTGGAAACTCTGATGCAAAAACGTGTGGACGGCTTGTTGCTGCTCTGCACCGAAACACATCAGCCTTCCAGAGAGATAATGCAGCGTTATCCTTCTATACCGACCGTGATGATGGACTGGTCGCCTTTTGATGGTGAAAGCGATCTGATTCAGGATAATTCCTTGCTGGGCGGGGATTTAGCCACGCAACATCTTATCGAAAAAGGTTTTACGCGCATTGCCTGCATCACCGGGCCGCTGGATAAAACCCCGGCGCGTTTGCGTCTGGAAGGATATCGGGCAGCAATGAAGCGGGCGGGGTTGCCTGTTCCGGAAGGCTACGAGATTACCGGTGACTTTGAGTTCGGCGGCGGCTTTGAAGCTATGCAAACGTTGCTGTCGCATAAACAGCGACCGCAGGCCGTTTTTACAGGCAATGATGCAATGGCAGTTGGCGCGTATCAGGCTCTGTACCAGTCAGGATTGCGCATTCCGCAGGATATGGCTGTGGTGGGTTATGATGATATCGAGCTGGCGCGTTATATGACGCCGCCCCTGACGACCATCCACCAACCAAAAGATGAATTGGGCGAACTGGCCATCGATGTATTAATTCACCGGATGGCGCAGCCCGCATTACAGCAACAGCGTTTGCAGCTTACTCCTGTTCTGATGGAACGGGGGTCGGTTTAGGTTTGTGCCGATCTTTGATCAGGTTACGTCCATCTTTGGCTTTTAGCAGCATGAACATCAGCGCGGATATTACCGTGATAGCGCCCATCGTCATAAAGGTATAGTGGAACTGCTCGACCGTATTGGTTCCTTCCATACCTTCATAGATACGCAGAACGGCGGCGCTGATGGCAACCCCTAAACTGATTGATAACTGCTGAGTAACGGCCAATACGCTGTTGCCGCTGCTGGCGTTTTCATCGGTCAGATCCGCCAGAGTGATAGTATTCATTGAGGTAAACTGGGTGGACATCGCCATACCTAAAATGAACAGCGGCAGGATCAGCATCCACACCGGCATGGCTGGAGATTGCAAAGCGAACTGCGCAATCATCAGGCCGATAAATACCGTAACACCCACCAATGTGGTCCTGTAGCCGAGTTTGCGCAGAACCTGCGTCACCATGGATTTTGCCAGAATTGAACCCAACGCCGTTGGCGCCATCATACAACCGGCTATCAGAGCCGGATATCCAAAGCCTACCTGCAACATCAGCGGCATTAAGAAGGGCACGCAGCCTGTGCCCAGGCGAGTGGCGAGGTTTCCGGCGATCCCAACAGAAAAGGTTCGAGTCTTAAATATCGGAAGCGATATAAGCGGCGTTGGGTGACGACGCGCATGGCGAATATAGGCGAGTAGTAACAACACACTTGCAAGAATAATACCGAGTGCGACCCAGGTCTCGACAAGCTTCTCACCGAACAATTCAACGCCGCTGGAAAACAACACCAGGCTCAAACCAAACAGAAAGAAACCGGTCATATCAAAACTGCGGCGTGGCGTGGTGAAGTTCGGCATATATTTGCGGGCATAGAAGATACCGGCAATGCCAATTGGAATATTAATCAGGAAGATCCAGTGCCAACTGGCCCATGTAACCAGTACACCGCCCAATACCGGACCTAAAATCGGCCCCACAAGTCCTGGCATGGTGACGAAGTTAAGCACGGGAAGCAGTTCACTGCGGGGGTAGGCACGCAATAACGCCAGACGGGCAACGGGCATCATCATGGCGCCACCGATCCCCTGAATGACACGGAAAATCACCAGCTCGCTTAGGGAACTGGACAGCGCACAGGCCAGCGATCCCAACGTGAACAGGCTAACGGCAATCATAAAGATGCGTCGGGTACCAAATCGGTCTGCCAACCAACCACTTACCGGGATCAGCATCGCGACCGTCAGGGTATAGCTGATAATGGCCGACTGCATGGCGAGCGGAGAGCGGTTAAGACTATGTGCTATTGCGGGTAGGGCGGTATTGAGGATCGTGGCGTCTAGTGCCTGCATAAAAAAGGCCATGGCTGCTATCCACGGTAGCCCGGCCATACTGCGTGATTTCTTTTCTGACATATTATTTATCCGGTAGCACGTTCGGTGCTATCAGCAATGCCTGACAGGCAGCAAAGGCACGATCGCCATCGTTATCATCTATTGCGTCGACAATGGCCTGGTGCAAATCCAGTTTCACCACATCGTTATAGGTAATAGAGGTAAAGTAGGTCTGGTAAACAGAATGGAACAGAGATGCAAAGGAAATAAGGAACGGATTCGCACTCATTTCATAGATGTGCTCATGCCAGGCGATATCAACCTCAATCCAGCGTTCGCGTCTGAAGTTTCTTTTCAGCTCGACCATCTCTTCCATCAGCGTGTTGAGGTGCGCTTTCTGTTCAGCCGTACCTATGGTCGCTGCCAGTAAGCACGCCTGAGGCTCCAGGCTGATACGCATCACCAGAAAATGTTTAATGACCTGCGGGAAATTATCTTCTGTCATCCACCAGGTGAGCAGCTCCTGGTCAAGGAAGTTCCAGTTTGCTTGCGGCATGACGCGTGTACCAATACGTGGGCGCGGTAATACCATACCTTTTGCCGTTAATGTTTTTACTGCTTCTCTTACCGCGGTGCGACTCACGCCAAACTGATCGCCCAGCTCTATTTCGCCAGGCAATATCGCACCCGGCGCGTATTCACCTTTTAATATTCGCTGAGCCAGCTTTTCGGCCAGAACGTAGGACAAGTTTTTCTGTGCGGCTAGCTGTTGGGCATTTAACGGCATGAATGTTCTTCCTTACTCTTTTTCTTATTCATTAGTATGCCACCTGGAAGTGTGATTGCGGCTGCAAAAACGGCAATTTGCTTATTTTATGGCATGTTAATGGTTGTTTTGGTGAAAAAACACGCACTCGGAAAGTTATTTTAAATTTCCCCTTGTCAGCCTGAAATAACTCCCTATAATGCGCCTCCACTGACACGGAACAACGGATTACAAGC
>NZ_JAOWIA010000037.1:0-5871 GCF_030332345.1 Citrobacter sp. Cpo221 | reverse complement strand
GGGATGGTTTTATCTGGCTCAGAAATTCGGTTGGGATCTCGCTGTCCAACATGGACGGTCCTTTGGCCGTGACCACGCGATTGCAACAGACTGTTGGCAAAGGTCTGCTCCCAAGCCAACTGGTGTTTAACCTTGCCGTCAGGTATCCAGTAATCACGGAATTGCTGAAGTTCTTCAGCGGTGTAACCCGGCTCAGTGCCGACGTTCTTACCCCAGAGCGCAGCCTGACGCACGAAGTCTGGAGACGGGGTCCATGAGTCAGTGATCGGAAATTTACCCAATGGGCCAAAATCCAGACCGGGCCCAAAATCCTCGTTCTGAGGTTTGGGAGGGATAGCTGGCAGAGGTGGGTGATTTCCAGAAATATCATCCCCAGAATGACTTCCGCCCGCGCGTTCTCTCTCTGGGTTTAGATCTTCTCTTCTCTTCTCTTCTCTGTGGTTACGCGTTACGTTATTAGTAACGTTACTCGTTACGTTACTTTCCTGGAGTTTTTTCCGTTCACGAAACTCCTTCTGGCGCTGCGCATTTGTCTTGGCCGTAGCTGAGCGCATATCACCTGACGTATTGTATTCATTGAAGTTTGGAAGAATGACGCAGTTATTCTCCGCATCATAAATGGCCCAGCCTACGGTTGATAATTCAGCCCCAAAACCGGGTACTCCGACAATATCATCGATATCAGACAGGTCTGCATTTTCAAATACACCGTTACGCGAGTGTTCATTTGCCGCAGACCAAAACGCTACTAGTAACGACACCGTAACGTTACGGGTTACGTTACGCGTTACAACGTCTGATAACGTGGTGTTATGCGAAAGTGTGAACATTTTTCCCACCTCCGGTGAACGCTCCAGTATTCGCGCAATTCCGTTCACCTTCGGGCTGGTGACCAGCGACGTTCGCATTTTTATCCAGTCCCCGGCCATAGAGTCCTCCTGATGAACGATTGAGGGATGATTTATCCAGTCGCGGTCCGACACGCTGGCAAAACAATTTGTTGTTAGGCATACTTACCCCGCAATGATTTCGCAATGAATTGCACCAGAAAGCCGTTGGTGTTCGCGCACCGCGGCTTTCACCATTTTTGAACCGGTCATATAGCCCCCAGCATCATCTGCACCATTTCCATCAGCGGACCGGTTAAGCCAGGGTCAACGCGGTACATCTCCACTATCCCCTCGCTCAACTCTTTCAGCTTCTGATGACGTGGAGCATCCATCGCAACGGCTATCTTCGCTTCGCTGGTTTCTTTCTCCAGCCGAGCCAGACGGGCCATAACGTTGTTTTCTGGTAGCAGGCGATTGCGGAACTCGAGCGGCAGAACAGCAAGAATTGCCGGCGTCAACTGACGAACGTTCTCGCGGTACCGCTCGCTATTGAAATGGTTATCCAGGAAGCGGAACAGCTTCTGCCGGGCACGGCTGTGATCTGCCGGAAAGTCGATACCTTCGCCACCTATCCGGTGCCACTCTTCAACGATCAGGGCCGTTACAACGTCCTGCCCGGCTACTGCTGACCAGGCGCGAACAGCATCACGGAGGGCACCACAACTGACGCCCGGTTTTGGTTGAGCGCGATTTATCAGCGCTGCTGAAATGAACCCGTTACTCTGTTGATACGTAAGTGATTGCATAGTTACATTCCTTACTTTGGTAAACCGTCACTTGGGTTTGGATAGAGATCAGGGCGCAGCTCGTGTGGAGTTACGCCGGTAGCCGCGTAGATTTGAAGGACCCGATCAGCAGGCACCACGCCCTGGTACCGGTTTTTCCAGCGGCTGACCGACATCGGCTTGATGCCCAGCATGGTTGCGAGATTTGTTGCAGTGCCAGCGGACTTAATGGCTTTCGTTAACCCGTTCATCGTTGTCTCCGATTTGAATACAATCAAATTAAGCCTTAGACTTAATTTATTGTCAAGCCTGAGGCGAATTTTCAAGTTTAAGCAAAAGGCTTATTCTTCTAACCATGAAAGAGAAAACCGTACTTAATCCGATACTTGTCGAACGCCTTTCAGAGCTGAACGGGCGCGGTATGACCAAATCCGATATGGCCAGGGTTGCTGGGGTAACCCCGCAGTCTGTGAACGGCTGGTTTAAAAAAGGCGTGATCAGCAAGAAATCAGCTCTCGCTGTCGCTGACGCAGCTGGCGTGTCTGTGCCTTGGTTACTCGGTGAGGATGTCGGAGAGAAAGACGGACTCAAGCCTGACGAACAGCGCTTACTGGAGCTCTACCGCCAGTTGCCGAAAGAAGAGCAACAGAACATGCTCCGCATCTTCGCGATTCGCCTGAAAGAACTGGATGAGTTGTATGAGAAGTACATGAGTCGCAGAATTAAAGGCGACAAACCCGAATCAAATACTAACTAGACTTAACCGTAAGAAGGGGCAAGGATGGATAGCTTAAGGTATGAAAAATTTAGTGAATTTGATCATGACGATTCTTTTTTCGACTCTCTTAAGGCTGATTATACTGAGTTCCCGGTATGGCTGAAAAAAAAGGCCAATAATGGTGAGTCTGCTTATGTTCTCTATGATGATGCCCATCAGATCGAAGGATTCATGTATTTGAAAGAGGACGATGATGCCGAAGACATTTCCCCATCCCTACCTGACGGAAAACACCTTAAAATAGGCACATTCAAATTTGAATCAAAGGGAACGCTTCGCGGGCAGCGTTTTTTAAAAAAAGCATTTGATCATGCCATATCATCTGGGTCAGACGATATTTATGTTACTGTTTTCGAAAAGCATGAACACTTAATCAGGCTTTTCCAGACTTATGGTTTTTATAAGCATGGAGAAAAAGAGTCTGCTAATGGTAAAGAGTATGTCTACGCGCGCTCTATGCACGATGTTAATGGAGATGTGCTCCTAGACTATCCCTTGGTATTATCATCGCAGGGAAGAAAGTTTCTGCTGGCAATCTATCCAGCATTCCATACAAGATTATTCCCCGATTCAAAACTTGTGACTGAATCGCCTGACATGCTTGAAGATGTCTCCCATGCTAATAGTATCCACAAAATATATATCTGTGGAATGCGTAGCGTTGCAGGCATGAAACGCGGGGACATAATTGTTATATACAGAACTGGTGATAATCAAGGTCCTGCATATTACAGAGCAGTAGCAAGCTCTATTTGTGTTGTAGAAAACGTAAGGCATATGGATGATTTCCCGGATGAAGAATCATTCGTAAAATACTGTTCAAAATTTAGCGTCTTTTCTGAAGAGGAATTACGTGAGTACTATTCAAAAAGACAATATCCTTACGTACTGAGATTTACCTATAACTTAGCTTTACCAAAGCGCCCTAATCGTGCTACCTTAATAGATCAAGTTGGATTAAACGGCACTAGAGGTTTTCGCTGGAGCCATTTTGAATTGTCTGATGTGCAATTCAATAAAATTCTTGAACTGGGTAAGGTAGATGAAAGTTTTATTGTCAATCAAACCTGAATTCGCCGAAAAAATTCTTAATGGCACAAAGAAATTTGAATTCAGGAAGGGTATTTTTAAAAACAACAACATAACTACAGTTGTGATTTACGCAACCATGCCAGTTGGTAAGATAGTTGGCCAGTTCAGTATTGATGAAATACTGAAAAACGATCCAGAATCTTTATGGGTAAAGACCAAAAAATACGCCGGCATCTCCAAGAATTTTTTTGATAGTTACTACTCAGGCAGAGAGACCGCTTACGCTATAAAAGTTGGTGAAGTCGAAAGATTTGAAGTCCCTCTACCATTATCTTCTTTGGGAGATGGCATAAAAGCCCCACAATCTTTTCTCTACCTCTAAATCATGTTGATAAACCCGGCCACCGTGCCGGGTTTTGTATATCCTAACCCACCAGCTCCTCCTCTAATCTCCACCCCGAAGTCCCCGATCTCGACCTTAGCGTCGGGATTTTTTTTGCCTGCAATTCGGTGAACATCACGATTAAGCCTGAAACTTACAATCACATTTCGCCTGAAGCTTGACATGATTTAAGTCTCAGGCTTAATATGCAATCACCAAGACGCACCACGAACCACCCAGGCATGGAGCCCACGAAGTAGCCGTCCGGGGCATACGAAGACCGGAATGAGGTGGCGAGATTAACGCGCAGTAGGTTTGAAACGTTCCGCCAGCCTGGCGACAAGGGCAAAGCACGAGTGAGCTTCGCGGTGGCGAATTGCAGAGTGAAAAAGCTCAACCGTGAAGATCAGCGCCGCGGCGCCACTAGCGAAGTTCACTCAGAAAACTGGAGAACATCATGGTTCATCAGCACTACGGTACACAGACGGTAAACCGCGGCGCAGTTCAGCCTGGAATGCTCGTCAAACACAAGGATTCAACCTGGACGGCATCAGCTAATGCTCGTGGTCGTTTGTATCTGCATCGAGGCGTTGAGATGACTTACACCAGGGATTTGCTGGTTGAAGTTTATCTGAACGGTCTGGGGAATGGTCTCAGCCATTAACGGAGAGTGTCATGCAAGACAAGAAATGCGGTTATTGCAGCAAACCGGTTAAACCGGAAGAAGTAATCAAAAGTACCCTTCTCTATCGCAACGGCTCACAGCTGGCGCGTAAAGAGAAAGAGTACTGTTCCAGACGTTGCGCTTCGCACGACCAGATGGCTCACGAAGGCTAACGTACACCCCGCGCAAGGCGGGATTTACGTCCGGTGGCACCGACCAAAGTTACACCGGAAACAACATCAAAACCAAAGTTAACCCAATGGGCGCTATCAATGGCCCGGGGATTCTAACACCCAAAAATGAGGATCTCACATGGAATTCTTTTATGTGGTTAAAGCCACTCAGAAATCCGGAAAGCAAGATGCAGTGATTTGGTTCACTGCTAAAACCGAGGCTCGCGCCAACCTGCAGCTGGATGTTGCACTGGAAGATGCTGGCATCGAAACGGGTCGCGGTAAGGACTACGCAAAACCGATTCGCACTGATTTCCCGGTTGTTGATGACCTTCCGGAAGAAGGTGAAGTTGATTTCACTTGGTGTGATCGTTATGAACTGGCCGAAGACCAGCGCACCTGGAATGTTAAACAACAGGCTGAAGATGAGTCTGTCGACGACGCAGATATTGAAGACAGCACCGCAGAAGAATCTCAGCAGTCAGAGCAGCCGAACCTGATCGTCGTTGCCACGCTGCCATTCCGTCAGCGCGTACTGGCTCAGTTCATCGGTAATGGTGAATATCTCTATCACGTCGATGCCGGGCAGAAAAATGAGATTGTCCGCCTTGAGATGGACACTGATGACTCTTACGTCCAGAACCTGCTGCTGGCTGCTGAGAATGTGGAAGCATTCAAAAAAGCCATTGAGCACGATATTCATAAAGTCGTGAATGCCGTTAAGAAAGTCTTCCCTGTCGACGGTAAGAAACCGGAGCTGGCAACAGTTATCCAGTTCCTGACGGTGTGGTTCAAAACTGATTACATTGACCGCGGCCTACTGGTTAAAGAGTGGAGCAAAGGTAATCGTGTAACAACCATTAATCGCACACCTTCAGGTGCGAACGCCGGTGGCGGTATTGCCTCTGACCGCAAATTCCCGCAAACCATTCTCGGGCTGGAGCATGAAATTGCTCTGGCGTTACGTGCCCGTGACCGCGAATTTGATATTTACAACGTCCCACTGGATATAGAACTACAGGCAAACTCCATCATGAATAAGATGGACGATCCCGAATGGCTGGCGACTCGAGAGAGATTCGTTTCAATGCCTGGTAGCCTGGACTACTCACGTGCCTGCATTATCGCAACAGTAAAAACTACACCAGAAGGGCTTTATGCTGATCCTGTAAAACACCAAGAATATTTGAATAGAGTACTGACGGAAACCGACCACGCCAACCCAGA
>NZ_JAOWIA010000036.1:0-28229 GCF_030332345.1 Citrobacter sp. Cpo221 | reverse complement strand
CTTTACCCAATGCAACCGTTGCCAGGCAAAGCATATAGAGATGACCTGGACCGGAAATTTGCTGCGGCGAAAATGTACATCAACGTAACCCCGGACGCCGACAGCCGAACAGTCGAAATCAGTGGTCAGATTGATTATTACGATCACCAACGATATAACAACGCCCAGCTGGTCGGTGATTCCATTAAGACCTTCAATGTACCAAAAAGAACCGTGGAGCTGACATACGGGAAACCCGTTGTTATCGAATTACCACGCGGTATTCAGTATTCCCTGCTGTTGACAGACCAATTTCAGTAACTTTCCAAAAATGGATTTAATGATGACCCAGACCCAAGGAAATGTTCTTGTTCCACCGTTGGACTTACGTCCGGTAGTGCAGATGGATATTTGTACCATTGGAGTACTGAAGGAGCGGGAATCTGTTTTTTATGGCAGCGATGAACGAAAGAAAACGCGAATCCAACAGCTGGCAATGATGGCTGAGTCAGGACTATGCCGGTTTTCCTTCCTGGTCGCGATTATTGAAAAAGCGACCGATTTTACAAACATAATGAACGCTGAAGAATTGTCATCTGTTTTTCAGAATGACTACGATAAGATCGTTAATTTTCTGGGACGAGAAAATATACTGGAACCACGGGAGTTACTCTCAACTATGATTGGCCATCTTGTTGATCCGCGGTTCAACATGGAGGAGAGGGCTGAATTATCTATCCCTAACAGTCTGAAACTACTTAGTTTTTTTAACACGCTTGGTATATTCAGTACGCCAGCAAAACACTTACGGTTTGATATCGCCAGCAGCGTTGCCATTGAAGGTGAGCGACTCGGACTTGCAAAAGGATATCCCAGCATTGCCATCTGTGTAGCGTCAATTTATGGCTGCGAAGAGGCCAGAAAGATATTGAAAATCAAAAAAGATGGCCGTGAATTCAACCCCAGTAATTGTCTGGGCGATATCATGACGTTCTATCGGGTGGCGAAAGCCCGCCACGTTATCCAATCAAATATAGGAGATATTCCCGTTATTTTCCGTACCGAAGATGCGGCACTTGAAAGTCTTCATACCTATATGCAAACCTGTGTGGTCAGGGAAAATGAGGATGAAGGTAGTGTGATGAACACCCGTTGCCTGTTACCAAAAAAGTTTTTTCCCGCACTTTTTAAAGAAGGAAAATGTACCGACGAGAAGGAACTGAACCGTCTTTACTCTCTTCTCAATTTCGTTGTTTAACGCAGGGAACCTCATCTTGCAACCTAATAAAACACTCCGGGAGTATCAGACCGAATGCTGCGAGCAATTGAAACAGAATAAACCTGAGAGCGCAGATGATATTTTCTCTCAATTGAAAAAATCGGAACTAGACCTCATTCGGTTGTGCTTTATCCAGCAGTTCCCTGGTTGTGTGTCGAATCATTATCTCCTGCCAGTGTTGGAAGGGAATGACCGCGATTTGCTTATACTTCAATGGGAAAACCAGGAACCAGAGTGGTCTGAAAGATTGAAGAATGCGTTGATAAACGGGACTGCTGGCGCAGAGGCCCGTATTCTCAGGGCATCGCTCCTGCGGTTTGTGGAGAAGGGTAATGACTAACAATATTTCGTCGACAGCACCTTTCTCACGTAGGTTCACGTAGCATGTGGCCGAAGTAAATCATATCGGGTATTAGAATTTCACAACAGGGGGACGTATTAATGAGTTTTCCTGGTTTTTTCGTTTCCCACAGCCCCGCTGACCGGATGCCAGGCAAACTTTTCCGCACCCACGCCGCCTGTTCTGATTACATGGTCAGTGCGAGAGTCAGAAGCTGGAGATTGAAAATCTAAAATCCAGTCAGCCTTATCAGGCAGAAAAAACCAATTTTTGACAGAACGCAAGCTGCTATTTTGTTTTTTTGTATTACATTTGTATTGCTTAAGTGTGCTAAATGGATTACAAATACTCCTGACTAATAACCTTAATCTGGAGCCGTCATGATGAGCAAGCTACAGGAAAAATCTGCGCGAATAGTTGCAATAATGAACAACAAAGGCGGGCCTGGTAAGACCAGTTCAGCGACCAATCTTGCTGTCCACTATGCCCGATCCGGAAAGCGCACGCTGCTGATTGACTCCGACCAGCAGGCCAATACGACAGAAGTGACCGCAAATGGCAAAAAGTACTATTCTATGTATGGTCCAACAATTTGCGATCTCTATAATAATTCCCGATTTGATATCCGTGATGTCATCATTCCTGCGATGGCCGGTGAAGCTCCTATCCCTAACCTTGATCTGATCCCGTCTGACCCGACGTTTGAAAAAATCATCGAACAGACCCTTACACGCAGTCACCGCGAAAAAATCCTGGGCCGACATCTTGAGAAAGTCCGCGCCGAATACGATTACATCATTATTGACTGCGCACCTGGGCTCAATATCGCAACCGGCAATGCCATTTTCATTGCCGACCATGTTCTTGTTCCTGTCGACGGCGGGAGTTTTTCGCTTAGTGGCCTTGAAATCATGCTGGACTACATGGATGAGATCTCTGAGGAAGATTACTCGCGTTTCAGCGTGTTCCGTAATAACTACAACGGTGCCAATAAGAAAATTAACACCTATATCGATACCGCACTGACTTCACATGAGAGAATTTCTCCGCGCCTGTTGAAGAGCCGGATTCGTACCGATCAGGCAATAGTGCAGTCTCAGGTGGCTTGTCTTCCACTCTACTACTACCAGAAAAGCGCAATGGCTTTAGTTGACTACGGCAAACTGGCTCGCGAGCTAGAAGAAATTATCAGCAGTGAGGCAGCATAATGTCTAAAGAACTTGTTCGACCAAAAATGGAAAAACCGGAACGGGCCAGAAAAGAAAGCAGCCTGACAAATATTGCGGCTAAAAAGAAAAATACGACAGGAGAAACGCCCAAAACAATACGCATGACACCCGCTGAAAAGATGCTGGCACATGAGCTGGTCGAACAGATCCAGGCGCTGACACATAAAAATATCACGGTATCGACGTTGTTGCGTGCAGGGCTCTACCTTGCTCAGTCAGCCGGGCCGGAGAAGGTACTGAAAGCAATTAAAGAGAATATCTAGTGTATTACAAAAGAAATACACTAGTATTCGAAATGTAATCAAATTGGTTGATCTTTGCACTGACAACCATTAGTATTGAGCTAAGGGTAGCCCAACTACCCTTAGCTCATACAACTTACTACCGACTACTTCTGGTTTACTACCCAACGACCCAAACCAAGTAACAATGTAGGGGCGGAACAGACGCCAAAAGCAATCATACCAGTAGCCCATACTGGTGCTGCCCCTACAGATACCCCCAACCAGACAAGAAATGATGTCAAACCGGACATCATTACCCCGTTGTACCCTGCTTGCCATATGGTGATACCAGTTCCAAGTAAAATACTGGTGGCATCAAGAACCCAACCGCGTTTCTTTTTCGAAGGAACAATCGGTGGTTCTTCAGGGGGGGGAACGGGACTGCCGTAGTAGTTGTTGATAGTTACTGGAGCATTGAAGGTATTGTTGTTTACTACTTGACTGGACATCTTTGATTCCATAATAGACCTCACTTATGTTAAACATGGAAATATTATTTACTGCGTTATTTAAAGTTTTCATTTAGAAACCTTTCAGATTGTTTTAAAAAGTTGGCAATAATAGCCACGTGATACTTCTTCATTAGTTGTCAGCTCATTTCAGTTCCTTATTCGCGTAGTGCGGAAATTGTTTTCAGGGTGAACGAATCCGGCCTCAGATAATGAGGGGAATGATTCGTAGTTCTTTCTTCGGGCACAAAAAAAGCAGGCCCGGGCGCACCGGTGCCTGCTGTCTTGGCTGAGCCAACAGATCAGGGAACCGGATAGTATTATTCGAATCTGGGTTGCCCTGGCCTCTGTCGGCCACATGACAGTATTCTCTGTCATGTTCAGAATAAGGTTATCTTATCCTAAAATAAGCGTATTTGTCAATAGTCAACATGTATTTTTGGTTATTTTCTTTCTTTTTTGCCGGTTTCTTTATTGCATCAACGATTATCACGTGATAGATACACCTTTCCGCTACCCCTTACGAAGAGAATCCCCCTTCGCAGCTGCGTTGCCTGTCACAATGGGCCAGGTCTGTACTTCTGTTACCATTTCCTGCGCACACCGGAATAATGGAGTAAACCAGGTCAGCGGTGCAGATAATATTTTAATTAAGTGCAGATATCGCAATATTCCGGAACCGACACGTAATGCACCCAGCTGCGGTCTGATATTCACCACCAGGCGAAATAAGACTGTAACAGAATCAGTGTTGAGTGCGGTGTGCATCATTTTTTATTATAATACCAGAGGGCCTGATTAAAGTAAAAATATATTTCATTGCGGAGTTGATGTGTGTGCTGAAATAGTATATGAAAAAGTTTCTCTTATTTTCGTAATAATTGGTACTTAGCCTTTTGTTGCGTTGAGTTTATTTGTTGTACTTATTGCATAACATATATGTGTATAAGTACGTCTAACTGATATCCTCCTGTGGACTATCTTGCAGATAAGTATGTTGTCCGGTAAAACAACATTACTTCAGATTTTATTAGTCAGGATAGTTCTTCAGCTTCTGAACTATCCTGCCTTCCAGAGTACTGCTACCGCAAGCCAGAAGCGGGTACTTCCGGGTATTCTACTAATTTCCGAACTTGCGATGCAGCCGTCTGGTAAGGACGGCAATCGAATCCTTACGACCGGAAAAGAGGTCATTCACGACATACTCCATAATCTCGAATGCCGCTTCGATATCGCCAGTGGTCACTTCATCATAGGTATGACTGCCGGCGTTATCCAGGAATTTAATGGCCATCAGCGTGTCCTTGTAGGGGGTATTTGCCCGTCGAGCAGTTAGATACGTTGATGAAGATTAATGCGTTTATTTTTATCGTTATGCTCAGGAACACCAATTGCCGTCAGCATTCTCTCAACCGCTATTCTGATTAAGTTGGCCGCAGATCCTGGCTGGCTGAGATAGACAGAAAAAGAAGCCGTGAAGTGGCCGGACTGCTGCACTATGTCCCGGACTGGAGCCAGCACGCTTTTTTCAATACGTTATGGAATACTGGGGCACGCCTGAACGAAGGGCTTGCCCTGAGACGGCGTGACTTCCACCTTAACGAGAGCATTCCGCATGTCGTACTTCGTACCGCCAATCAGCGGCGTGCCGGCGGTGGTCGTCCGCGTAAGGGAAAAAGCGCCAACCGTGTGGTGCCGTTATCGGACCCGGTCTATGTGGATGAGATGCGCCGGCTGTTCGTCAGCACGAAGGAACAGTTTGAGGATGACCCGATTACGGGTGAACGGCGGGCCTTGCCAGTGTGGAATGTGTCCGATCGAACCGTTCGCAACTGGCTGGTAAGGGCCATCGATACGGCTGAACGCGACGGAGTGAAACTCAGCATCGGAGTTAGCCCCCATATCTTCAGGCACAGTTTTGCGATGCACCTTTTATATGGCCACGTTCACCCGAAAGTCGTACAGGGACTGCTGGGTCATGAGAAGTTTGAGAGTACAGAGGTCTATACTAAGATATTTGCGCTTGACGTAGCCGCCAGTAAGCAGCTGCGGTTTACCCTAGATACGCGTGACGCGCTGCAGCTGCTGCGCGGTAATAACTAAAGCAAGGAAAGGCACATGTTTGATGATGATGACGCAGACCTGGAACCCCGGCCCCCTGAACTCAGTCCGGACGTTCAGGCCCTGATTAACAACGGTCTGGAATTTCTGGACAAGGCGCGGGAGGAGCTGGAAGCAGGAAAGCCAAAGTTCTCCATCGTCAGCTTCTGGACTGCAGTTGAAATTCTGCTGAAGGTTCCTCTGGCCCATGAGCACTGGAGTCTTGTCTGCAGCCGAAAGACTCCTCCCAAAAAACAGACTTACCTGGACGGGGATTTTCAGTCCATTACTTATGACGAAATTCGTACCCTCCTCCGGGATGTTCTCCAAAAACCACTGAGTGATACAACCCATAACGTTTTTGACAAAGTCCGGAAACACCGAAATCGCGTGGTTCACTTCTATCACCCCTCCTTTACCGTTGCGGAACAGCATCAAATTCAGAAAGAGCAGGCAGATGCCTGGTTTGCCCTCAACCGTCTCATGCGGGATGAATGGCAGTCCATCTTCGGCGCTAAAGCCAGCTACAGCTGGCAGCTGGCGTACGGTGAAACCCGCCTGCTCAGGGGAAGTGAGTTCTATGCTGCCGTTCGGCTCCGGCAGGTTAAAGAGGAACTGGATGCGCTGCCCAAATCAGGTAACCAGATAGGGGTCTGTGAGTCCTGCAAACAAAAGGCGGTGGTTACTCAATCTCACATTACCGGAAGCGAGGAACGAACGCTGCTCATTACGCGGTGTCGTGTCTGTACCAGTCAGTCCCGCCATATTTTATTCAGTTGTCCAAATTGTGACGAACGACAGTCCTTACCTGAAGGTGATGAACCTTTTACCTGCGACAGCTGCAGCGAGACTGTAGATCGAATGGAGCTTCTGGATGAGGAAACATTTCGGAGCGTCGATGAGCAGATGTTCTCCGTACTGCCTGCTGGTTGCACTAATTGCATGATACCTGACAGTGTCTGTAAACACGGTGATGGTTATCTTTGCACCCAGTGTCTGGCTTACTACACGGAGCTTCATGCATGTGGATGCTGCGACCACTTTAGCGATAGTGTTCCGCCGTTTAGTCGTTACAGAGGATGTGAATTTTGCGATGGTGACAGCCGCTATCATGGCGATTAAATCACGTTAAAAGTCATTCATTTGAAATACAATTGAATTACTAACGTATGCATAATGTAATCATATTAAGGTATATAAAAATACATTTGAAATCTAAATAGATTTCAAATGTATTACATCAAAGGTGTTCTATGTCAACGTGGACAAATATCTCTATCGGTAACTTCACTCTGTACGATACGCAGAATGACTATTATCAGTGGTATTTTCAGGAGGGCGAGCGTGTCAGGGAGATTGTCAAAGAAGAAGACGGAATTTGGTCAGAAGACACGTTTATCGGCTATCGAACGACCGTTGCACAGATGCGCCGACGGTTACAACTGAACGGATATGACCGGGCAGCTCTCGAGCGGGATTTTACGACGGCCATTGAGTCCTGGAAAGCGGATTCTATTGCGGAGCTGGCCGAACTTAAAAGCGAAAAACATCCCCACGGAGAATATTATCTTCAGTACAGAATCTCTTGGTTGAAGCATGTCATCCCGGTTCTCGAAAATGCGACGCTGGATGACTGGCTTAAGCGGTTAAATATGGCGGCACGTTGGCCGAGTAACGAGAGTGATTTTTCCCAACTTTTGACATGGATTGAAACCGATGATCCGGTGCTTTCCTTGATGGTCAGCTCGGTTGACGGTGATTGCTCCTGGGTTCGTGATTCGAACTTTAATTTCCCGTGTACACAACGAGACTTTTATTCTTTAGCAATCCTGCTAATTACTGAGGATGATGCTGTATGCGAACTGGACCTGAAATGGCTCATTTCTGCCGGATGGACTGATGATTTTGACGATCTGGAAGAAAAACATGCAGGAGCCACTCAACCGCTTAGACATGTCAGACAGAGCCTTTCTGAGTTAAGTGCGCTGGTCACCTCTGCACCCGAAAATCCTGTGCTGTTGAGAATGTGTTACTCCGGCATCATTACTGTCATGGAAGCTTACCTTGCAGATATCTTCATACGGGCAGTAAAGCATCCTTCGGTAAAGCGACGTTTCGTTGAGAGCTACGAGAAATTCCAGAATAGCTCAAAAAAGCCACTTTCAGAGGTCTTCAGTCTTTTCGATTCGCTGGACCAGACTATCGAGAAGGAATTGTTCAGCCTGTCGTTTCATCATATTCCGACAGTGACAAAACTCTATCAGGAATGTCTCCTTGTCAGTTTCCCGCCCGATAAATTGAATGATATAGCGCGTTCAGTGATCATTCGACACGACATTGTTCATCGAAATGGCCGGGATAAGAAAGGGAAGCACCACTTAATTGAGTACCATCATGTAAATCAGCTCGAGGAGCTCATGCACGGGTTTCTGACAGGTATAGATAAACAGATTCTGGACGGACTTCGGCAGCAATTTCAGAATGAAAAATAACGTACAAATGTAATTCTTTTGTATTTTATTTGTATTTCTTTTCTAAAGAAACTTTCGTCGAAAAAAGACGCGAAAGAGATAGGTGAAATCTCAGTTTATGTACTTCATTTGCGTTCCTTTTTTATTATTTTTGAATTACTTTTGTATTGCTCTTGAGTTTCATTTTAGCCTCATTATTTGAAGGGTTTCGCTATCAGGAGAAAGATATGGAACTGGTCTGGAAAAAAAATCCCAGAGGGCGGTTTGAGAGGAAACTGAACCTGGCGGAAAAAGAAGCCCTGCTTCACGTCTTCAGTAATGGGCGTAAACCAGGTCAGGCAGATTTACGCATTGTGAATATGGTTCTTGACGAGATGGACAGACAGGAACTGTGGATCAAGTGCGACTGTGTTGCCCCGGACCCTGAAGCTGAAGGCCCATTTAATTGTGAAGTAAACGTGTCCAAATTACGTCATGTAAAGACCACAAGGCCGCATGACGAACAGTGTCCGCTGTTTCGTCTGAAAAAAGAGAAGGATGCTGACAACACGGTTGTTGAAGGTAAAACAAGCCCACTGAATCCAGTTGGTGGCGATGACTGGCTCCCGGACAAGAAGAAGGATGCCAGAGCTGCCCCCGTGGAAGGACCGGTAGTACCACGTAAGCGCAAGCGTAAGATGCTGAAACCCGTTCCGGCTCTGGGGCGTAAATTACTGACGCTAGTCCAGGCTGCGGGCCTGAACCAGCTTGAACTGGTTCCTGAGTACCAAAGCCCTGGGCTTACGGGCGCGATAAGCAGGCTTAAAGACGTGCTGGAAGACCACTCAATGAACAACGGAACACCTCTGAGCAAGTTATTCAGCTGTGTACCCTGGTTAAGCATCGAGCGTGTTGGTTGCATGCTTTCAGAGCTGGAAACGATGCTGGGTATCAACAGCCAGAAAAAAGAACCGTGTGTGTATGTCATCGGGATAGCGACAGACGTCAGCCGGGAAGAGGTGATCTTCAGCGTTCGTGGGAAAAACTTCGTGCACCGGCCGGAGGCACGGGTCAGTATTAATGGTGAAAACACATACAATGTCGGCAGCCGCGCCCCTTACTGGACAATTCTGGAATACCGGAGGGGGGGAGATGGTAACGTTTATTGCCATGAAGGCTACGCCCATGCCGCCTACACGCTTGATAATCCAGTACCTGTCGACAGTAACAAGGAGCGTGACACCCTGAAGGTGATCATCAACGCCAGCAGTTATGCCGGCCGTCAACCAAATCATCCGGATGCGATCAGTCTCAGCAAACCCTTGTTCACGACAAAAAGCATCAAGGACGGTGAGGAGGAAGACATCCACCCCGATTTTATCCTGAACGTAGCTCCAGCCAAAGAAAGTTCAGTGACGACCTTCATCATTGAAACGATGGGGTATGAGTCCAGGGGCTATATCGAGCGCAAACAGAACACGCACCGCTGGATGGAGCAGGAAGGGGTGCTGTTAACCGATCCTCCGGGTTGGCCTGCGGCTTCAGATAAAACGTTTAATAACGTTCTGCTCAGACACATTTTCACCGCAGGAAAAATTCAGAGATAGTGCGGAGACCGACTTGTTTCAGGCAAAGTGTGACAATTAGCCCTCAAGCAGAATTTCAGGATAGGGGATGCTGCTATGTTATCTGTGACGAATGACACTCAGTGCTCAAAGGAATGAGTGACAAGTTGCCCTTAGCTAACTGTGACAAATTGCCATCAATCAGCGGTTAAAAAATAAGATTCTGAGCTGGTGCGAACCATAATTCTAGTACGGTTCGGGTGTGATGGTAGCATCTGTGACAAATACCCTTAACTTTAGAATCAAAGTGTGACGAACCACCCTCGTGTTTGTGACATATAACCCTCAGATTCATCCAGGGGTGATTGATGTTATGTCACTGAAGGAAAAAACTATATGAGTAGTCTGGCGGCCTTTCTTTTTCTCGATATACGATAACCGCATTGGCGTTCTGCTGTTGATTTCATCGACACTCGCCTGCAGGAAACGACGGCGGAAGTCTGGCATACGCTGATAGCTTTGTGGAAGCTGGTAGCGCTCCATGATCCAGTCAATTTTCAGGGATACAACGCCAGAGCCATCCGGCTTACGGTACTGGCATAGCGACTCGTACAGACGCATGGCATAAGGATTGGTGCTCTCTTTCGTTTCACTGAGCCGGAACTGTGTAAAACGGTTCTGAAGACCAATGAAGAAAGGGATGAGGTAAGGGTTGATATGTACACTGCACAGTCCTCTGGAAGGGCTGTGGGCACGTTTGATGAACCAGGGAAAGGATTCATATCCCTTTTCTTCACCTGCATCTTCTTCAGGGCGATAAAAGACCACTTCCTTGCCCGCGAAGCCCTTCAGCGCCTGACGGATATCGTTACTGGCTTCGGCGGAGGTCAGGCCGAAGGTTTCCGCATATTTGGCGACCTGAATTTCACAGATCCCATCATGCTCCTGCAGCGTACCGTCAGATTTTCTGATCTGGTCCACAAAGAGATAAAGCATACGCTTTTGATCACGGGACAGACTGTATGCCGCCTCAGTCAGTTCGTTTGACTGAACAATTCGCGGGCTATTCTTACATTTTTTATGGTTGATAACCGCAACTTCCGTCATGACAGATCTGTGTAAAGTGTGACAGATTTTAAGATTGTCACACTAAATTAAAAAGAGTCACAGGTAGGGGTAACTTTGTGAAATACAGCAGCTTCTGAGGGCAATTTGTCACAGTTAAACCGGGGTTTTGAGGGGGATTTGTCACACTGAAAGGGCAAGTTGTCACAAAGATCCTTCTCAAACCCGCATGAATAAAGGGCTGAGAGGCGTTCTAAAAAGGTAAACCTAACAACCTATTAAAAAGATCTTATAAAAATATGTCCGTGGATAAGTGGATAAACCTTAAGGAGCTAACCATTAGACTTCGAGCGTAAGCAGAATTTGTCCGTGCAGTTCCATGATGCTTCCTCGCTCACTTGCGGGCTTCGCCCTGTCGTTCGGCTGCGGCGAGCACTACTGGCTCTCTCTGAAAGGCGAAATTTAACTGATCCTCGCTATGGGGATATCTTTCCAGCGGGTGGTGTACGCAGGGGACAGCATGTCGCGTTTCATTTGCCATGCAGGCGCAGTCCCTCGCCCGGCAAACCAGACATGCCCAAGGCCGGAATGATTAATGCCATCGAGCACTTTCATCAGTTCGGCGCAGTGAGGACGTGGCGGACGTTCGTCGAACAGCTGCAGCTGCGAAACGCCGGAGCCGGTGAAGTCATTCAGCATCACACCGGCTTTGGCATACCGGTGCCCATCCTTCCAGATACGCTCCAGATCCGTTGTGGCGGCCGCAATAATGTCCCGGGTGTCCTGAGTGGGTGTAAGCAGTTTCTCCGTGGCCACGTTGCCGTAGTAAGGCTCTTTAACGGCGAACGGAGACGTTTTGATGAATACGGAAATATGCCGGCAATACTGGCGTTCTTTACGCAGCTTTTCAGAGGCCCGCTCTGCGTACTGACAGACAGCCTGTCTCAACGAATCGTACTCCGTGATTTTCTCTCCAAAACTGCGGCTGCAGACAATCTGCTGTTTCACTGGCGGGGCTTCCTCAAGGGACATGCAGCTTTCCCCGTTCAGTTCGCGTACTGTTCGCTCGAGAACGACGGAGAAATTTTTCCGGATGAAGGCAGGGTTCGTCAGGGCCAGATCGAGCGCGGTCCTGATGCCAAGGACATTGAGCTTGCGTGCAATACGGTTTCCCACGCCCCAGATCTCTTCGACCGGCTGCAGTGAAAGCAGTTTCCGCGTTCGCTGAGGATTCCCCCGGGTCAGGGCGAGCACTCCACGAAACTGTTTCCACTCTTTTGAGGCCCACTGGGCTGATTTTGCCAGCGTTTTCGTCGGTCCGGCACCCACTCCGATAGTCAGACGGGTGCAGTCATATACATGCTGGCGCAGCTGTCGGCCGAAGTCTTCCAGATCCATGCAGTGCTCCACGCCGGTCAGGTCGAGGAACATTTCGTCAATCGAATACTGTTCCACCCTCGGAGCCAGCTCCTCCAGGCAGTTCATCACACGTGCTGACATGGAAGCATTTATGTGGAATAGAAAATCAATATAAAAATGCATGTTTTAAATGATTACCATGAACGAAAAGCATATGTTCGAAATTGCTACCATATCTCAAGATTAACAACTAACAATTCCGTATATTAATCCTTGAGGCCAGGTATTCAGCTATCTGTTTGGCTTCCCTCATGCGATGGTTAAATGAAAAGACCACCGTTATGGGTTTAATAAAAAGATGCAGCTTTCTCCAATTCAGCATATTAGAAGGGTTTTTTAATGGATGTTGAGATTAGTTACTGCAATAACATCGATAAAGCTTGTATTACACTATCAGAAAATAAACTTAACATTAAATTCGCTCCGAATGGCACGGGTAAAAGCACTATATCTCGTGCCATTATGCACAGTGTTTCCCGTGATGCCGACGGTCTTAATAGTCTGCTACCGTTTAAGTTGCGAGCGGCGAATCCCAACGACTTTCAGCCCAGTGTAACCGGCACAGAGCAAATTCATGATGTAATGTGCTTTGATGAAAAGTACGTATCTCAGTTCACATTTCAGCCTGATGAATTGATTAGTAACAGCTTTGATATCTTCATCAAAACAGAAGCCTACAACCAAACGGAGCGAGAGATCGACTCGATGGTAATGGCTATCCGGCAGGAGTTCAGCGGTAATGATGAACTTGAGCTATTTATTACACATCTTCAGGAGCTTAGCGGTGCGTTCAAGCTGACAAACAAGGGGTTGTCTAAAGCCTCTACGGGGATGAAGGGGTTGGCAGGTGGTAACAAGCTTCAGCATATTCCCTCTGGGCTGGAGCCTTATCAGCCATTTATTCAGAGTCCTCGTAACGTAGAGTGGATTGAATGGCAGACCAAAGGGTATGAAAATTTCTGCTCGCTCTCGGAGGGGTGCTGTCCTTTCTGTACAGGTGATTCTCACGAAAAAGCAGAACAAATTAGCAAAGTAAGTGCTGAATATGACAAAGCAGTGATCAAAAATCTGGTAGGTATCATCACTGTACTTGATAAATTAGGCGAGTATTTTTCCGAAGCTGCGCGTTCCCGCCTGAGGGAAATAACGACGCTGCAGGGAGGATTGGAGAAAAGGCATGAAGACTATCTTGTTACCGTAAAGCAGCAGACGGAAAATCTTCTGGCCATGCTCTTAACATTAAAGACCCTGAACAGTTTTACTTTTAACGACGCCGGAAATATTCGTGCCTCTTTAGCCTCTTTTCGTTTGGATGTGAAGTATTTTTCCGAGCTGCAGTCTGATAAAACTCTTACCATTATTGGGCGACTGAACGCCTCGTTAGATGGTCTCATTTCCCAGGCTGGTTTGCTACAAGGGCAAATTAACAAGCAGCGCGCTGGCATGCAGCGGCTCATTCAGAAACACAAGAAGGATATCAACACTTTTCTGGCATACGCAGGTTACCGCTATCAGGTAGATATCTCTGGCGATGGAGAACAGTGCCGTCTTAAGCTGCGCCATGTCGACTATACCGACTACCTCAGTGGAGGTAGCCAACATTTGAGCTATGGCGAGCGTAATGCATTTTCGATCGTTCTTTTTATGTACGAATGTCTGGCTCGTAAGCCCAACCTGATTATTCTCGATGATCCTATCTCTTCGTTTGATAAAAACAAAAAATTTGCCATCCTGGAAATGTTGTTCCGCCGTGACTCATCTGAGTGTCTGAAAAACCACACGGTACTGATGCTTACACATGATGTTGAGCCAATCATCGATACTCTGAAGTCGGTGAAGAAGTTGTTTAATAACCAGGTTACTGCATCCTATTTACGTTATAGCACTGGCAAGATAACTGAATTACCTATCCGCGAAAGCGATATTCTGATGTTTGCCCAAATCTGCAAAGTGGTTATCGAATCCAGCTGTGATGACCTGATCAAGCTCATTTATCTTCGCAGGCATTATGAAATCATGGACAATCGAGGTGATGTTTATCAGGTACTTTCTAACTTGTTTCACCGCCGAGAAGAACCAGTCGATACACGCCTACCTCTGATTGAAGGAGCAGGGTACCCGATGATGGACCCGGAGAACCTCCTTAATGGATGCAGTATAATTACTAAAAATATTTTGGGGTTTGATTACGCCCATATGCTGAGCTTGCTGAATGATCCTGAGAAAATCCTTTCGTTATATCGAAGGTGCACGAATGGCTATGAAAAACTTCAGGTGTTCCGACTGTTGGAACCTGAGGCCGATAACCGTGTCATTCGCAAGTTTGTGAATGAAACCTACCATATTGAGAACGAGTTTATCTGCCAACTAGATCCCACGCGATTCGATCTTATCCCGGAATACGTTATTGCTGAATGTGACAGGCTGCTCCTTAATATCGAGGCGACAAACGATGATGCTGAACTGGAAACGGCTTGAGCGTATGATCTAGGTGTAACTCTTCTTAGCAGTGAAGGTGAGTAATAATACTACCTCCTTGGATCCCAAATTCAATTGAGCCTGCTGATAAGCAGGCCTTTTTGACGAGTCCAGAAGCCTCTAAAGTTGGAATATGCGAGACCTGGCGTTTTTTAAACAGCCAGATAGTATCTTTCTGGCCCTGTAATGATATAAAGCTGATTTCCGCTAACAATAAACCCTGTTTAAATATCCAGATAAAAACATTCCTTCTGGGTCAAATGAGTGATACAGTTTCACCCATAAGACCCAATGGAGGCAGTATGTCTGAATTTGAATTACTGGCGCAGGATCTGCTTGAGAAAGCAGCGGCGGAAGAACAACTGCGACAGGAAAATGATAAAAAGCTGCTCGAGCAGGTGCTGGAAATCTATGACCAGAAGTATGTGGCTGAACTGCTCAGAAAAGTTGGTAAAAATGAGTGGAGTCGCGAGACTCTAAATCGCTGGATTAATGGTAAGTGCTCACCTAAGTCGCTGACGTCAGCCGAAGAGGCGCTTCTACGAAAAATGCTGCCGGAAGCGCCTGCACATCACCCTGACTATGCCTTCCGGTTTATTGACCTGTTTGCTGGCATTGGAGGTATACGAAAAGGTTTCGAAACCATTGGTGGTCAGTGCGTTTTTACCAGTGAATGGAATAAAGAGGCTGTGCGCACATATAAAGCCAACTGGTTTAACGATGCGCAGGCACACACTTTCAATCTCGATATTCGGGAAGTCACGCTCAGTGATAAATCTGAAGTACCTGAAAACGATGCCTATGCCCACATTAATGAGCATGTGCCTGATCATGATGTACTTCTGGCTGGTTTCCCCTGTCAGCCGTTCAGCCTTGCGGGTGTAAGCAAGAAAAACTCACTCGGGCGCGCGCATGGTTTTGAGTGTGAGGCTCAGGGAACGCTTTTCTTTGATGTGGCGCGTATTATCCGCGCCAAAAAACCTGCCATCTTTGTTCTGGAGAACGTTAAAAACCTGAAGAGTCATGACAAGGGTAAAACTTTTAAAGTCATCATGGATACCCTCGACGAACTGGGCTATGAAGTTGCGGATGCAGCTGAGGTGGGCAAAAACGATCCTAAAGTTATCGACGGAAAGCACTTTTTGCCTCAGCACCGCGAACGTATTGTTCTGGTCGGTTTCCGTCGTGACCTGAATATTCACCAGGGCTTTACCCTGCGCGATATCTGTCGTTTTTATCCGGAACAGCGTCCGTCATTTGGCGAACTGTTGGAACCCGTGGTTGACAGCAAATATATACTGACGCCGAAACTTTGGGAGTATCTCTATAACTACGCCAAAAAGCATGCAGCTAAGGGTAACGGGTTTGGTTTTGGCCTCGTTAATCCTGAAAATAAAGAAAGCATTGCCCGTACGCTCTCTGCACGCTATCACAAAGACGGGTCTGAAATTCTGATAGACCGTGGCTGGGATATGGCCACTGGTGAAACAGACTTCGCGAACGAAGAAAATCAGGCGCATCGGCCCCGCAGGCTGACTCCGCGAGAGTGCGCACGCCTCATGGGTTTTGAAAAAACAGGTGGCAGGCCTTTTCGCATTCCTGTGTCAGACACACAGTCGTACAGGCAGTTCGGTAACTCCGTAGTGGTGCCCGTGTTTGAAGCCGTAGCCAAGCTGCTGGAACCTTATATCCTGAAAGCGGTTTATGCCGATTCATGCAAGGCTGAACGAATCTGATTGATCTTCCCGGTATTTATGCCGGGAGATTATCTATGAAATATCTGCGTAAAGTCCTGTCAGTTCAGCAATAAACGCACCTAGCGTCATTAGCTCAGCTCTCACTGCTTCTGGGTATTTTTTATGCAGCGATGATGGCACTACCAGTCTGACACCCGCCTCCCGCATCTCCCGATATTGAGCCTGAGATACTCCCTCCTGGAGTGTGAACAGGTGTACCTGATGAATTTTATCGGCCTCATTCAGTATCTGACGCCAGCGATCCTTACAGGTAGTCTTGACTGCCAGCATGCGCAAATTTTCTACGGGAAACTCAGTATTGTGGTAAGCCTCTGCGGAAGGGAAAAGGAAATCGGGTTTTTTATTACCTTCTGTGACGGCCTGCGTAGCAAAGTGTCGTAGGCCGTGCTCAATGAAAAGATGCTCCAGGTGCAGCTCCAGCGACTTCCCGGCTCTGGATTTACGGCGATTGCTGACAGAGTTAGCCAGCGCAATAAATTCATCCACAGAGCCAAAACCTTTCCGGATGATATCCAGAACATGCAGTTCCTCAACCAGCAGAAATATGTCGTACTCCACGCGCCGGCGGTCAAGAAGTTGCTCATCCGGATCAAGGGAATTTTTCACATAATGGCTGGCTGCATACTGAATAATTTCACTTCCAGACGGAAAGCGCAGGTGCCAGTCTTCAGGTAGAACATATTTATGATTTACGGGCGCTTGCTGTAGAGATAATCCGCCAAGAATCTGCCCAGCGTGGCCGGATATAAGCGCTCCGGGTATAACTTCACCAATAGCGGTCTCGATGACGTCCTCTTCATCAGTGCTGGCGCATACCCAGATGTTTACTTCCTTACAGTCCCCCCCTTGCTCATCAAGCCTGAAGGCCAGTAGCGTCAGGGCCCCTGTATTTTCAGGATCCTGAAGTGGGCTGCCTCTACCCCAACGGGTAATCCTTTTTTCATTCCGGGTTTTACCAAAATGACGGCTGTTATAATAAATAGCCCGGGCTTCACTGTCCGGGCAATCATGCGATGACACATGTGCAGTGAGAAAGACCGAAGGGTTCAGTTCGCGGGTATGGTTGATGGACGGAAACAGTTTTTCAACGATACTGGAAGGAATATAAAGCCCGACCTGGTGACCACCTGTTGCGCCGGTATCGTTGGCGGAAAGGCGTTTGATGTAGACGAAGTAATTCTCACCTGTGATATCAAGTAGCCAGTTGTGGAAAACCGACATAAGCATCCTCTGTTAACCCAAAACTCGACCCACCATTTTTTCATAATTATATATAAACAGCCAGAAAGGCTATTACAGGCAATTTGACCTGCTCTGATGTTAGCAATCTATGCTTTTTGCACATAGTGGTCCATTTTTATCCTCCGGACTTACCGGTTAATCTTGCAAGAGCCTGTTCTACTTTTTCAATATCCTGCTCTACAATGACTTTCTCATCAGGTGTGAGCGGGACCTCTTCGAGATAACGCCTGATAGATGTTTTACTCTCCAGCATCAGTCCACGCGCACTGTCTTTCAGCAGATTAAAATCGCAACCAATGCAGGCCATTCTGTGCGGGCAACTGCTCCAGAATGGATTCATACAGAAGGACTCACCAAGGTCATAATAGGTTGCCGGACCAGTAAGCGAGACCGCTTCCGGGTCATGATCGACCAGTACACTTATTATATGGGCGATACTATCAGCCTTTACGAATGACGCCACCAGTTGGGTAGGGCGGATCCGGATGTAATGCAGAGTCGACTGTGGTGTTGAATGACCTGACCACTGCATCAGTTCATACAGTGACATGCCATGTGGCACGCTGGCAAGTGCAGTCAGGGCTGAAGCTCGTCCGCGGTGGCTGGTTATTGTGCCTTTGCTGTCTTCAACCGGCAGGCCGGCTCTGGCACAGAGAACAGGGATAACTGTGCGGTTAATCACATCGCTGCCCGCTGGTTTACCGCGATACTGGAAGAGATAGTGAACTTTTTCACCCGTGCGATCATCATGCAGTTTTGCCTGCTCTACGGGTCGGACATTCAGCCAGATATCAACGTATTTTTTTACAACGACAGAGACGGGTTTGACAAACGCTTTTGACGTTTTTCCGGCCGGAACATTAAGGTAACACAGTGTTCCGGCCGGAACGATACTGCCATCTTCCCTGATAATCTCTTCTGACTGAGGCGTGACGCATTCCATAGTCAGACGCAGGAGCTCATTCTGCCGCAGACCGGCATGGGTCCAGATAACTGCCATCGCCTGAAGCATAGACAGAGGATAATGAATGTCACTGAGCAGGTCCTCATGGCGCAGGTTCAGGCTGGCCCAGATGAGTTTGAGCCAGACGGGATCATCTATTACTCTCGGATTGACGCCTCGGCGAAAAAGTGGTGTGTCCGGTGTGAAGAGGTGGCGGGCAGGGCTGAACTTCAGACGTCCCCATCCCCAGAGTTCGAAGTCGCTCATAAATCGCCGCAGTGAATAGATAAAATTTGCACGTGAATGGGGCATCATTGGTTCCCCGGAGCGTCTGGATTGTCGCCGCCCACGAACAGTACCCAGAGACAGTTCCCCCACCTTCATTCGGCCCACTGCGGCGATGAAACTGGCACATATCTCAATAGACCAGTCCGTTGGAGCCTTCACATCAGGATGTTCCTTTGCCAGCCACAGGCCGCAGCGAAGAATGAAGCTGTACTGATTTTCACGTGTCCTGGGACGCAGTACGGATGTCTCACGCCAGCGTCTGCACCATGCGGCCCATTCCGGACTGATATTTTCGACCGGCTTCTCATACCATTCAGTGTAGTTACGCATGCGTATAGGGTTTGCAATAATGCCAAGGGCCGCAAGACCATGGGAAATTTTCCCGAAGTGTCTTGAAACCTGCTCATCGTGGTGTTGTTGAGCCTGCCAGAGCAGTTTTTCGGTCATGTTTTCAAGCCGGGGATTATCATTGAGTAGCATCAGCAGGCCTAGGGGGGAGGATATTGCATGTCGCAGGTGCCGGGGCGCATAACCCAATGATATCAGTGCTTCCGACAGGCGGTTCAGCTGGTAACGGAACATTGCACTGCCGTAAATGGCGCTGGCGTAAAGCGACGGGGTGTCATCATGGGGGATCTGAAGCGGCGATGCGAAGGGACCGAGATGATATGCAAATGCCATCATAAGTGGTTTACCGCGATGATACTTATCAAACAGGGAGATCCACCGGTCCTTCTTCCAGTTCCAGCAGGGTTGCCCTGCATTCTGCATTTCAGTCAGCATCGCCATAATGACAGTGCGGGTAAGTTTACAGCTGGTGCCACTGTTGTTGGCGATATCCAGCAATGGTGTTATCAGGGAAGAGAGGGCGCCGGATCTGCCATAGTTGCGGGAGCGTTTATGGGGCGTACTTAGCGCTTCTTTTTGCTCAGAACTGAAGCCGACGTGCAGGTCATAATCTGTACGGCAAAAGGGGGCGCATATGAATTCTTTTTCACTCTTGTCTGTCATTATCTCTCTCCGGGCCGAACATGATGGCTGCGATTTTCCGGTCAGTCTCCGCAACAGTCATCGCCATTCTGGCCGCAAGATCTGTACCTGAAAGATGGATATATATCTGCGTAGTGCGCAGGTCCCTATGACCGGCATAGGTTGCGATTTCATGCAGCTTCCATCCCGCCCGGGCAAGGTGTGTCAGCCGCAGGTGACGAAAAGTGTGCGTAGTCAGATATGGCATGCCGGTCTTATCTCCCCACTCGCGAACCGTTTTACTCCAGCTCCAGTATGAAAGCGGTGAACCATAATTTCTGTCTGAAACCGAACGGAACAGTGCTCCGCCAGTAATACCCGTTTGCTTCAGGTTTCTGAGATGCGCTGCCAGAATCGGGGTAATTGCCGGACCGTAGCAAACCATCCGTTCGCGTTTGCCTTTAGTATTTTCGGCGCGGATCCGTATAAGCCTGTGGGCAGGATCGATATCTTCAATAGCTACATTCGTCACCTCATTGCGCCTGAGGGCACCATGATAGGCCAGCGCGAGCATCAGACGATCGCGCAGCGTTCCATCAGAGACATAATTGAGGAGGTGATACCACTGGCTGTCATCCGGAATTCGTGGCAGACGTGTTATTCGCTGAACCACCCCGCGGCCTGCAGAAGGCATGTCGGGTGTCCCTGCCCGGGGTAAAGGGGTCCGGCTAATCACCTCCATGTAAATCAGATAGTCAAACCACAGACGGATAGCAGAAAGGCGAAGCTGAAGCGTTGCGCTGGCTGCAGGATGAGGCATGCCGGGTAACTGGGGGCGAATGTACGCAGCGATGTCTTCAAAGGTTGCCAGCTCAGGTGTTAATTTCCGCTGGCAGCAGAAGTGAAAGAAGTGAGTAAGTGCAGCGCGGTAGGCATGAATTGTCGCCGGTGACCTGCCGAGATCGGATAATAACCCCAACCATCGTTCTGCCAGTGAACTGGCGGGAGTACAGAATAAAGTGGTGAGCATTGTGTTCTCCTTTGTAACCAGGAATCCTGTTCAAAGTTTACACAGAAAATGTTGCATTCCACTTAACTTACTAAAGCTCATAATTGCTTGAAAAAGAATATATTTTCACAGGAAAACTTTCTTTTTTCATCTGGAACCACGGGGTGCCCATTTTGATCCAGGGTTCCGTGACCGTTCCGGGCGCAGTATTGCCGGTGACAAAACCGACGAATGGCTGCAACCCGCCTGCAATGAGATGTACCGCGTCCTGAAAAAAGACGCGCTGATGGTCAGCTTTTACGGCTGGAACCGCGTCGATCGTTTCATGGCTGCATGGAAAAGTGCCGGATTCAGTGTCGTCGGGTATCTGGTTTTCACCAAAACCTACTCGTCTAAATCGGCCTATGTCGGCTATCGCCATGAATGCGCCTATATCCTGGCGAAAGGCCGTCCGGCGCTGCCGCCGAACCCGTTAACGGATGTTCTGGGCTGGAAATACAGCGGCAACCGCCACCACCCGACCGAAAAACCTGTTACCAGCCTGCAACCGTTGATCGAGAGCTTCACACACCCGAACGCCATTGTTCTCGATCCGTTTGCCGGTTCCGGCTCCACCTGCGTGGCCGCCGTCCAGGCAGGGCGCCGTTATATCGGCATTGAGCTGATGGAGCAGTACCACAAAGCCGGAATTGAGCGCCTGTCAGCCGTGCAGCGCGCCATGCAGCGTCCGGCCGCCAACGACGTCTTTTATCCGGAGGCCGCGTAATGAACTATGCCGGACACGAAAAACTCCGCGCAGACGTGGCGGAGCTGGCCAACAACATGAGTGACCTGCGGGACGCGCTGAACGACATGGAGCATCGCTATCGCTTTGATTCCGAAGTGCTGACTGAACGCCTGTAGATCATCCTTTATCTCCGTATGGCATAACCCATCTGAATCCATTAAGCATGACAAAACCTTCTTTATAAATAGCACTTTCAGTAGTACTTGATGTAGAAAATTGATTAGCATTTGTGTTTTTACTTGATATCTATGTGATGTACTGATATTAATTAAAGCGTAAATTATCTAAAACTAGATTTTCAATATGTTATAGGTGGTTCAAATGCCAGGTACTAAGTGTGTTACTGTTCTTACTGCTCGTGGAATTACTGAGATTTTAAAAACAGGTGGTAGCAAAGCCTGGAGACTCAATGCAACCCATGCAGGAAAATGTTCGTATGTTGTTTGCGTTCAGAACTCGAAGATTGATTGGGGAACCCAGGAGGCAAAGCATCACCATGCTTTTATGATTGGCCGTATTTCTGGGATTAGCAGGATTCCAGACCATCCCAAGAAGCGTTGGATAATCAACATTGATTCTTATGCTGAGATTGATATCCCTGACCAATGGGATGGAAACCGGAATCCGGTTTCTTACCGAAACCTTGAGGATATGGGGATAGATCTTGATACTCTCGATTTTAAACCTGTTGGTCATATTGTATCTGGAATAAAACAGACTAGTGGTGACGAATACGATGAGTATGAAGAAGTTGATGTCAGCGATAGACCTTTAAGCCTGAAAGAAGCTAAGGCTGGTCTAGCACTTCATTTTGGCGTCAATGAGGATGACATTCAGATCACTATTAAGGGGTGACCTTTATGGAATCATTCTCTGTTGAGCATTGGTTACCACAGGCTACTGCTGGAGATAGTCAGGCTAGATTTTATTTGGGGAAGATATTCTCATGCGGGCTGGGTGTTCATCAGGATTATAAGCTGGCTATATACTGGTTTCAGCTTGCAGCGGAGCAAGGCCATGATGATGCCCAGTTTAATCTTGGGTGGGTATATCATTTGGGGTTAGGTGGATATAAACATGTCCAAAAAGCGTCTGAATGGTATCAGAAGGCCGCTCTGCAAGGTCATGCAGAGGCTCAGTTTCATCTAGGAAGGCTGTATGCTTTCTCTGATTTAAGAAATGATGGGCTTGCAGTTGAATGGTTTCTCTGTGCCGCGAAGCAAGGCTATAGTAGTGCGCAATTTAAACTTGGCTGGATGTATCATCTCGGTATGGGCGTTGAGCAAAGTGACAGGCAGGCTTTCCATTGGTTTATTCGGGCTGCTGAGCAAGATCATGCAGGGGCTCAGGCATCTCTTGGTGATATGTATAAGCATGGGTGGGGAGTCGAGCAAGACGAAACGATGGCACAGTATTGGTTTCGACTCGCAAGAACAATGCCATAGCATCAAGCCCGCCCTGCGGGCTTTTTTATGTCTGCGCATAATGCGGCGTTATGGTAAATAGCCTATGCTAATGTCCGCTAAGAGCGAAGAGCGGACGTTAGTAATTCTTTTAGACAATCTTCCAGGGAGGTTATGATAAAGATAAACAGCTACAAAGGGAGTGGGCATGACATTGTTTGAGGAATGTAAGGAGCTGCTCAAGGCAGATTTCGATGTTGTGGAAGGGGATGATTTGAGCATGGTAATGGATATTTTTCATCAATATCCATGGCATAGCGGCAATCTCATATGGTCAGAAATGGATTTCTGCGATTATGAACTCACTCATGAGATGTTTAATGGGAGCGACTTAGGCAATGAAACTGTATTTGTCATAGCGGATGATGCCGATGTGCCCGTGTTCAGAACCCATCTACAACTCATTGTCGATAATATCTACGATGTCATCGCCATATCACCTAACCTATTTATTTTTAACGATAAGATAATGATTAAGCCTCTATTTCCTCATGATTTTATACGGTTTAGTCTGCGAAAGTGATGAGCAGAAATACTGACCTGCTCTCTGTTGATCAACTCAGACTGTTGTTAGCAGTGTCCGCTTCTGGCACAGGCTGTGTAAAAACTCGGTTTTTTCAGTATCTGAGGACTAACACCAGCAGGGATGCAAGATATTCCTGATATGGGCTGTATTCGCAGTGATTTGTATGTTGAGGCAAAACGAGACTTTGTGGCTTGATATGGAGTACTAATGGCCAGTTATTAGGAGTTAAAGCGGCCACTGCCGCTAGCTGCATCGTTCTCGCAGCTTAATGGCCAATCCTTCGGCCCCCCAGATGGACATCATCCTCTTCAGGTTATAAGCCAGTACATGCAGACTGATTTCTGTGCTGACGTTTTTAAACCGTTGCGTCAGGAAGTGAGTCGCTCCCATCCACATCTTAATTGTCCCGAACGGATGCTCTACCGTTTGCTTTCGCACGACAGCTGTTTGTGGCGATGCATTAAGCCTGGCTTGCATGTCTTCCATTTCTGCTTCATGAACCCAGCGCCTTATACGCCTCGGATCGCGTTTTGATGTGGTGCACCTTGACCGCTGACTGCAATCGCGACAGGCAATATTGTTAAAGTACATTTGCTGTTCTAAACCATCCTCAACCATCGTAAATCGGTTCTGAAGTTCTTCACCCATCGGGCAAATATAAATATCTTTTTCCTGGTCATATTTGAACAATGAACGATTGAAAAGACCTTTACGGTCAGCGCCAGAGGTATCGCCTTTTGGTACTAAGGCTACGGCACCTAAGTCCTGCGTTGCTTTAATATCTCCCCGGCTGTAATAACCTTTATCAGCCAGTACGGTAATATCCGCTTTGCCAACTGCTTCCTGCGCTAATTTGGTCACCGCTGTTAGCTGACCACGGTCTGGTGTATTCGTTACTTCATGCGCAACAATCAGGTGATATTTAGCATCAACGGCAGTCTGAACGTTATAGCTCACCTGGCGGTTAACATTGTTTATCTTCATTAACCGGGAATCAGGATCTGTCAGTGACAGCTGCTTATCAGGGTGCTGCACAACGGCCTGCTGAATTTTCTTGAGTTCTTTCAGACGCTTTTGCAGCCATGCCAGTTTCGCAGTTGTTAAACATGCATTTTTTTCGGGCTCCGCAGCCTTGTCAGCTTCATCGAGCTTATTCAGGTAAAGAGCAATACTTTGCTCAACCCTTTCAATGTGGCCTTTTGTTTTCTGGGGCGTGAAATTGTTCGATTTGCTGTTTACCGCCTTGAACTTACTACCATCAATGGCAACCACCACATCGGTGAACATCTGCATCTGCCGACACAGATCAATGAAAGTGCGGCAAGCATTTTTGATGCCTTTACCATTGTTTTTTCTGAAGTCTGCAATGGTTTTAAAATCAGGTGTTAATCGTTCAAGTAACCACATCAATTCAACGTTACGATGGGCTTCTTTCTCTAACCCGGCCGCTGCGGCCACAAGGGTTCACTTCGTCTCTGTCCTCACCCGTTCGCACCCTTCACGGCGCATTCAGCCCGTGAAGGGCTTGCGCTGCGGCTTGCGGCATCGCCCCTGCGCCCTCCGCTTTACGCCGGGTTTTTGTGGCGGCACGGCGCAACAGGGTGCCGTATATCAGAGAGGAGAGTGCCATGTCCCGTTTTATCCTGGGTGACTGCGTGCAGGTCATGTCCCGTTTTCCGTCGCGAGCAGTGGATTTTATTCTGACCGATCCGCCGTATCTGGTCGGCTTTAAGGATCGCACCGGCCGCACGCTTGCCGGAGACAACACGCCGGAATGGCTGCAACCGGCCTGCCATGAGATGTATCGCGTGCTGAAAAACGACAGCCTGATGGTGAGTTTTTACGCATGGAACCGGGCTGATTTATTTCTGAATGCCTGGAAAACGGCTGGCTTCCGGATTGTCGGGCATATCGTTTTTGCCAAATCCTATACTTCCAAATCGACATTTGTGGGCTATGCCCATGAAAGCGCCTACCTGCTGGCGAAGGGGAGGCCACAGACGCCGGACCGTTCCATCCCGGACGTGATCCCCTGGAAATATACGGGCAACCGCCACCACCCGACTGAAAAACCGGTGCAGAGCCTGCGCCCGCTCATTGAATCCCTGACCCGACCGGGCGCCATTGTTCTGGACCCGTTCGCCGGCAGCGGCTCCACCTGCGTGGCGGCCGCCGAAGCCAGCCGGCGCTATATCGGCATCGAGATGCTTGAGCAGTATCACGCCGCGAGCGTTCGTCGCCTGGCTCAGGTTGAACGGGCGAGAAGGATGCCGGCGGCCAATGATGCCGGCTTTTATCCCGATTATCCGGAGGCGGCATGAACTATCCGGGACTGGAAGCCCTGCGCGCGGACGTTGCCGCGCTCAGCAACGCCATGTGTGACGTGCGGATGCTGCTGAACCGTCTTGAATCGCAGCACCGGCACGACGCGGCCACGCTCTCTGAACGTATGGCCGCGCAGATCCTGCGCCGGATAAACACCCTTTTACTGGAAGCGTACCGCGAAGCCCTGGTGCTGGACGAAACCTTTCAGGACTGACTGACCACGCCGGGTAATGGCCCGGCCTGTTAAACCAAAAAGAGAGAAGGCAATGTACGGAACCCGTGAAGAACTCTGTGTGAAGCTTGAAAACATGTTCGCTTTTGACGAACCCCTGGTCCTGCTGGTCTGGACGGAAGAGGGGGTTAGCGTGGCCTGCCGTGAAGCCCGGCCTGAACCGGATGAGGCGGAAACCCGCGCCGTGATGAAGGCGATCGGCGAGATGAAAATGACGGAGTACCGCCAGAAGGGAGTAAGTAATCTGACCATCAGCAACCTCCTGAACCGTCAGCGGGAAACGGTAAACAGACAGGTGAGTGTCCCGGCGGCACTCCTGGTCAGTGTTCTGCGTAACTATGAGTGTGAGCTGGAAAACCGGATCGGAATGGCCTGGGAAGCCGGACGGCAGGAGCCGGAATCCGTCAGGGAGGCGCTTAAAAACGTCCACGCTTTACAGGAGGTACTGGCAGCCTGAAAGAGGGCCGGGGTAATGCCCCGGCAACCGATGGCCATCCACTGCGAAAAAGGATGTCAGTGCCTTCCGCTTTTATCCGCCGCAGCCCGCCGGGCCACGTCGGGACGAAAAAATCCCCTGCAGCTGCGTGCGGTGACGGCATACGCCGTGACTTCACTGTAGCCCGGCCGCATCGGCCACAAGGGTTCGCTTCGCCTCCGTCCTCACCCGTTCGCACCCTTCACGGGCATTCAGCCCGTGAAGGCTTTGCGCTGCGGCTTGCGGCGTCGCCCCTGCGTCCTCCGCTTTTCGCCGGTCTGTCGTGTCGTCACGGCGATGCCGGAACCGAGAATATGTTAACCGTGGAGGATGTATGAACCAGACCCTGACCCGTTGTGATGCCGTCCGTCTTGAAGGCGCCCAGAGACTGACCTTTTTACCTGATGTGTTTGGCGGCGACTTTATCACGTCCGAGGCCTCCGTTTATGCCTATGCCAGCCGCTATTGCCCCGAATATGTTGGTGGATTCTGGCATTTTTACCGCCTGCCGGACGGGGGCGGGTTTATGGCTCCGGACGTGGAAAGCATGACCCTGTGCAACCCGGAAAACTGGTTTGAGCAGACCGTCAGCGGGGAAGTGGCAGGGATCATCCTCACGGCACTGGTGCTGAATCACCGCAGCTGGCACCACAGCAACCACGACCGGGAGGAGCTGTGCCGGCACTTCTGCCGCCGTCATGAACAGCTGATGAACTTCATTGATGCCCACCCGGAAAGCGCGACTATGTGGCGTGCACTGGACTGATCTACCGCGGGCGGCGTGCCGCCCGGACACATATGCGCGAAAATGCTGCATGTCTTTTTATACAGGAGTGACATCTGGCAGCGGCGCGGTAAACTGTTTAAAAAAACACAGGAATAAATGCCATGCAGATCAAAGTGGAAGTGAACGGCCTCGTCTAAGACAGCCAGGATAAAGCCTGTAAATGTATTCTGACCGAAAGCCAGGGGAAGGTGTACGCCTTTCTTCAGGTACTGGACGGGTCTGTCAAAAAACAATACTGGGGGGAATACAGCCACGCTAAGCCAGAAGCCTCTGTCAGGGCAATACTGCTAAATGGCGGCAAGTGGCCCAATCTTCCTCACTGAAAAAGAGGCCGCGCAAGCGGCCTTTTTCTTTAGCTGTCTTATGCCTGTTCCTGCCAGCGCGAATGGTGTGGCGTCCGGTCGTTACGTAGCCCATGTGACAGGAATGCTGAACTGCGGCGCCGCCTGTTCGCGCGCTGAAAACCCTGTCATCCCTTCGGGCTGACGGGCTGCAGTGACAGCGCCTGCGGCGCTGCACCTTCGCCCGGAGTCCGGAATAGCATCAGACTCATGCAGGACAACCATGCCAGGGTAAAAACCAGGCCGTATCTGCCGGAAGTCATGTTGTATGCTGATCTGCAGGGTGCGGTGGCCAGCTGGTTCCGTTTGCCCGGGTTAACGGGCAGGCACGGGCTGTGAAACCCGATCAGCAAATTCTCCGGAATATTACACATGGCCCCCTTCGGCTCCTGACCCGCTGCGCGGTCCAGTCGTCGAGCCCCACTCCGCCAGGGCCGCTGCTGCGCAC
>NZ_JAOWIA010000035.1:0-23687 GCF_030332345.1 Citrobacter sp. Cpo221 | reverse complement strand
CATTGCTTCTTTCTGACGCTGATTCCAGATACTGCTGTCCGGCATTTCCAGGCGTAAATCTATCCAGCGACCGTCCGGGATATCCATTTCATCCCCTGCAACGATCATCGCACTATCAATATCGAAACGACGTTTGAAAACACGAACAGTGATTGTTCCATTTTCTGATATTTGTGTGCTAACAAAACACAGTCGATTACCATTTTCATCCCGAGGAACTTCCAGGGTCCATCCTTCGCTACACAGTCCAACGGCTCCGCGAACTTCATAGACACCAGTCGATATTTTTTCAGCTATCACCCCTTCTGCCTCACAGTTCGTACCGGCATATCCTGACAGCTTAAATTCCTCCAAAAAACTGGTTGGCATAATCTCTGGATTGTTTGTAAGCCTGACAACAGGAGAGGCTTTCTTAATGAAACCATTCGCATCTACTGTTGTTGTAAGATTATCAAGCAGAATCCTTGTTGTAGTTATCCCAGCTGAACCATATCCTGACATTATACGAATACCACGGGTCAGATAATGCACACTCATCAGGAACCAGGTGTCATTTGCTCCCACCCATAAAGTCGGAGCATTCGCTGGAATTTCATAAAAATCCCCTGTCATTTGCCCACTATTTTGAACTGTGGCAAGACTGAAACCGCGCATTTTTGAAACTAAATTATCTATAACCGTTTCATTTGTTGCGTTGTATTCTGCAATAGGGAACCCGTTTTTAAGTCCGATTCCTGCACGAGCACCCGCTTCGGTCGTTTCCCCAGTGCCACCCTGAGCCACAGACAACGCTGTAGTGAGTCCGCTTAGCGAGGTAATGTCATTGTTTGCACCTTTTGCCGCCTTGCCTGAAAGTGATGTGGTAATACTATTCCAGGATGGGCCGGTCCATGTCGTTCCATCCGGCAAAGTTACCGTTACATTGCCGCTCCCAGAAAAAATGCGTTGCCAGTTCTGCTTGTCGTAATTCAGTCCGCGCAGCGCTTCAGTGTTCTGAACCACCATTGCGGCGGTAACCATATTCAGCGCCACACGGGGAACGGCAGACCAGGCCGCACCTGATTGTGTTGGTCCAGTAAAGTTACTAACCAGCGTCAACGCTGTGCCGCTTTCCACGGACTTGATCGGGAGCGTATAGGGAATACCACCTACTGTGACAACAATAAAATCTCCGGCCGCCACCTCGGTGGTAAACGCGGTCCCGCTGCCAGCGACCGCAGCAGAGTTATTCGTCAGGGTTAAGGTTCCTGCTGACATGGATGTCTCCTGAATTCAGATAATAAAAAACCCCGCCGAAGCGAGGTTAGTGATTTGGATAGAAAGCAGCTTCTACGAATAAAGTCGCGTATCGATGTAGATATACTGTTTTTTAAATCGTGGTGTGGGGGCCAGCCCGTTAATCTGTTCGCTATAAATGGAATACCCACCAATGATGTTGTCATACGCGCGAGCCGTCAGCGTCCCATAAATATAAATCCCAGCAGCTGGATCTAACGGGACTAGGTAATTTGAGCTCATACCGGATACCACTGCCGCCGGAAGACCGACATTAACGTCGTAGTTTGCACCATTGCCATTTCCTGAGCCGTTCCACGGATTATCTACAAAATGAAGCTCAAGCGGCAAACAGTCAGTGTTCCAGACCATATCGCCGTTGGAGTTGTACACTGCCATTCCCACACCATGCGCAATCGGAACAACGTTTGCGAACACATAGACATGACCGCCTACCCCATTGCAATTTAAATTCAGGTTCCATTTCCCATTTGAAGCAACCGGAATAACATAAGCGGCCCCGGTTGCCGAATCGTTACGAATAAAGGAAATCACGTTTGCCGTAGCTGGAATGTCTGTGGGGATCGTCATATTTCCAGTGAAGCGATATACACCGATAAAGTTCATCGGTGTGACTTCAGGACTAATAAACAGGCTCCCATCTTCGCGGAAAATTTTTAAACCATAACTCATTTGTACATCACCAATATTGGCTGATTTACTGACGCGTTAGACCAGGTAACCGTGCCATTGGCAACGGTCGCCGTTGCCGGAGTCTGGCCTTTTGAACCGCTTGGGGTGAATATGTTTTGCGGGTCCGCGACCAGAGTTTTTCCCTCAACAACCGGATAAGCCTTTGTGCCTGACGCTGGAGAAGTGATAACTGCGGCAACGAAGGTGGGATTGAACCGCCCCACCAGCTCATTCCCCTTAGCGTCGAACAACTGCACTCCGTAAGCCATAATCATCCCCTTTACATTGGTAGTTTGTCAGGTGTTCAGTAGACTTCCAGCCAGGAAAGAATCGAACATAAAGACTATTAACCGGCCTGACCCAATACGTCCCATTTTTATCAATGCGGATCTGTTTGATAGAAACTGTCGCAGTATGAAGTTCAGCACCGGCACCTAAATGCGAAGAATATGCAGCCGTACAATCAACACTTTTAACTCCACTATTTAACGCCCCAGAAATAGAGGCGCAACCGCTAATACTTGCCAACAACAACCCGAAGAGTATTATTTTTGTCATATACCTTCTGTCCATAGTTATCAATTGTGGTCCTGCCATCACCAGCATTAGAACCATTAATTTCAAACGTTCCGTCCGATTTCATGATGGTGCCCGTTTGTCCCTGAACGTAATTTTCTGATCGCAGTTCTTTAATTTTTGCCAGCGTGATTTGACCATACTGAATAAACGCATCGCTGATAAACACCTGACCATTGACCACCGCAAACGGCGAATATTGCGTATCACCGCTGCCACTCATCAGGACGAACTGATTGGCGTTAAATCCGACACGAGTGACTACCGGCTTACCCGTTTCCGCCAGCACCGCAATCGACATTCCGGCGTTATACATCACGCCGTTAATCCGGACGCCGGTTTTAAGGGTGTAAATTGCAGATGCTCCGGTCGCATCAACCACGGCGGTGAGCTTATCTTCCAGCGCGGCGGCCACATCATTGAACTGTGCCTGCACCTGCGTCGACATTTCAGCCATGGCCTTATCGACCTGCGCAATGGTCGTTTTAACCACCAGAATATCCGCGCGTACTTCACCATACTGCGCCCACTGGTGTTCCACGGTTGCATGGTTGGCCAGAGCATTCTGCAACGCGGCTTCCAGGTTGGTATCAATGTCGCTTGTCAGGCGGTCACCGTCTGCAGACGTCAGGAAGTCATCAGCAATATCGCCCAGGTAGTCGTCAGCATTCGCGTTGGATTGGCCACGAACCCAGTCGGTCCAGCCTGATTCATTACCCGTTCTGTCTACCAGTTGCGCGCGGTACCAGAATTCCTGCCCCGCCTTCAGCCCCAGTTGGGTGTATTCGGCAGACGGATAAGGCACATCCGACAGCAAAAGAGGATTAGAGAAATCACTGTTCGCGGTGTACTGAATTTCCGTTTTCAGCGTATCCCCGGTATTAGCCGGGAATCCCCAGTTCAGGCGAATCCCCCAGTTGATCGGCGTTGTCGCAAAACCGACAGGTTTCGGCGGATTTCCCACCTTGCCCGTCAGCGTTTTCTCTTCGGAGTAGCCCCAGCCAGAGGAAATTTCAGCGGCATTAATGGCACGCACACGCACGAGGTAGCGTCCTGCATAAATACCAGAAACATCGAATGACGTGGTGGAGCTGCGCGGCACGTTTACCCAGTTACCATCATTGCGGCGCCACTGTGCCTCGTAGGCGATAGCATTCTGCGCCTGGTCCCAGCTCACACGCATGGTTTCGACGCTGATATTCTGCTGCACCACTGAAAACGAGCTGATCACAATGTTAGCCGGCGGCGACTGGTTACCCGGCGGGATTACACTCACCGGCCGCTGGTCAATGATGGCTCCGGTATCGATACGGGCATATTTATCCGGATCGTGCCATGCCCCGGTAATAGAGAAAGTACCATCATCATTATCGGAGACGCTCACAACACGATACTGCTGGGCGTAGAGTTCATCTGACTCAACCACCCATACAGCTTCGGTCTGTGGCGTCTCACTGTATGCCGTGGTGACTGTGACTGATTCCCCGTTCACAGCCTGAATGGTCCTGCTCTGTGATGCTCCGGAGGGTAGGTTGAGAATCAGACGATCGCCTGCAACTGCATCAGCAACGCGGTCAAGTTTGATAACGCGACCGTTAACAGCGCTGATGCGGCCGCCCATAACTTTGCCGGACAGAAGCTCGTCTGACACGGCGATGATGTATCCAGGCTGCGGAATGTTTCCGTCCAGGCCAACATCAAACGAAACAACGCGATCCTTATTGTTGGTCAGGATGCCCCAGCGTCCTTTGCGGTTTGCCTCTGACTGGCGGGTACACCCAATAGCCGTCATTTCCAGCTGGTTATATCCGTAACGTGCCACCAGTGCCTGCTCAAACACCGGCTCCATTGCATCAGCATAGGCGTTAGACGGATCGGACCATGACACCAGCGCCGTGGTATACCGCGTTTTCGTGGTACTGCTGGCATAGGTAAAGCGGCCATCAATCACGTTGGCGCGGGTATAGCTGTAATCAACATCCCTGGGCATATCCGCAAGCGCAACAATCTGATCCCCACCCCAGTACGTCATGCCCCGGAAGATGGCCGCAAAATCACGCAGAACGGTGTAAGCGTCGTTTCGTTCCTGAACATAGACGTTGCAGGTATAGCGGGGCTCGGTACCGTTGCCTCCTTTGCCGTCTGGTACCATCTGATCACAATACTGGGCAACCTGATAAAGCGTCCATTTATCAATATTCGCAGCGGTCAAACGGTGCCCAAGGCCAAACCGGTCAGAAACAACCAGATCGTAAAAAATCCACGCAGGGTTATCCGTCCATGCCCACTTAAACGCACCGGTCCATGTACCGCTATAAGTGCGGGTTTCAGGGTCGTAGGTATCAGGAACGCGGATAACACGGCCGCGGGGCTCGCAGGAGATCTGCGGGATAGAGCCGTTAAACTGGCTTGAATCGAATTCGATGTAGAGTAACGCTGTGTTTGGATATCGTAACTTGGCGTCAATAACCTCAGTGAAGCTCTGCAGCGTCATCGTGTCGCCGATCTTCGCGCTGTTCGCGTCAGCGGTGATTTTACGCAGACGAAGCGTCCATGTGCTGCCGGCCTGCGGAAGATCAATACGGTGGCTGCGCTCATAACCGGATGTGGTTTTACCGGTTACGCTGGTATTCAGCACCGTCTTCCAGGTGCCGCCGTCGGTCTGCAGATCAATCGCATATTTAATCGAATACCCTACCAGATCGCCGTCGTCTTCCTGCTGGAACAGCGATGGCCACTTCAGGCGCAGGCGAACAGCAGAAAGCTGGGTATTGGTAAACGTTCGGGTCCAGGCTGTGGCGCTTGATACTTCGGTACCCACGCTAATTTCGTTTTCGGTGCCGGGTATGCCCTGGATGTATTTCTGCGCCTGCGTGCCGGGACGAAACTCCCAGGTGACGCCGCTGAAGTTTTGAGAGCCGTCAGCATTCTCAATAGCGGTACCATCGAGATAAATGTCTTTGCCGGTTAACTGGCCTGAGAACTCACCTTCCCCCAGCGCGATTAATATTTTTGCCTTTGCAACAGACTGGAGATCATCCGGCTGTTCGGTAGGCGTGCGGGATTTTGAGCCACCACCTTTGCGGCCTTTAATTGCGGTTGCAGTTACCATATTGCGCCCATAAAAAAAGCCACCCGGAGGTGGCTACTGTTTGAATATCAGGATGTCGTTTCGCTTTAACCCTGGATAAGGTAGGCATTCAGCCCGTCAGTGGTGGGACACTGGCGTAACCATTACTCAGAGGGACGGCTGATTACCTCCGGATAAGGAAATAACATGCTCGACCGTGAAGTTGATATACATCTGAAACAAATCAGAGAGCAAATGAAGGGGCAGCAAGCCATCGTTCAGCTCCTGATTCATCAAATCCTGAAAAACCTTGAAACAAAGCCAGGATGTGAGAATTTCACAAATGAGGTAGTAGAATCTCTTGAGGCATTAAAATCTCAGGTCTGGCTTGGTAAAGAAGGCATTGATGCGGCTATTGCACTAACCAGAAGCCCCATCAAGTGATAGAAAACAAAGCGGTCATCAGGCCGCTTCTTTTATATCACCAGCAATGTCATTTATTAAATGGACCGCCTTTTCCAGGGCGTCCTTCTCGTAACAGCCCAATGATTTATCTTCTTCCACTAAAACTGCCACTTGCAGAAGGCAGATGGAAATAAATGGAAACTGAGAGGAAGTGACTGAAATACTGACAACCACTTCATCCTCTCCAGGAGTGATACTCTGCACAACCAAACCATATTTTTTGCTCATGATAACCTCACGCCTCTCGGCTAATTAATGATTTATTGCTGATCTTCGACATAAATTCCGGCAGAAATAATCGCTCCGCCTATCCGCCGACGGCCATATAGGAGCGGTACCGGGTAGCCTTGCGCCGCGGTGTTTGTTACACCACCGAATGCGTAGGATGCGCGGTTATCTGCACTTTGTTTGCTGGCTAATCCGGTTGGCTGAGGAGATAACATCTGGACGACGCCACCAAGCATCATTGCTGCACCGATTTTCATAGCGGCAGGGCCCCAAGCTGCACCGCCCCATGCTTGGCCGATAGTAGCCCCCAAGGCACCAACAACAACAAGTACAGCCCCTAAAATTGTTTGGAGCAGGCCTGCTTTTTTGCTGCCAATTACAACGGGGACAATTCTTATCACCTCTCCTGTAACTGGAAAACCTAAATCATCTTTTCCAATATTCTTTTTACCTTTAAATACAGCATACGTTAGACCACGTTTTTTACTCGTATTTAAATATTGTTCAAATCCACAAATTGTTTTTGATAAAGCATTGATAGCCTCTGCTGTTGTTCGTATTAGTCTGTCATGGGCTCTACCAAATGTTTTACCTAACGCACCACCTAGTTCAATTCTAGTCATTATTTCTTGCATACTTACTCCAATAAAAAAGCCACATAAAGTGGCTTTGAAGAACAGAAATAAATTAAATACATGATCGAGCTATTTTTCCCCACGGGTCACCGATACCTTTACTTGCAACATAGACTTTCACATCAGCCCCTCCCTGAGAGCTATCTTGTATAATAGCCATCGAAAGAACGCCGAATAAATCATCAGCGGCTGATATTCTATATCCAGTTTCAGTTTCTATACTTGTTGCCTGTGGGTGCAGATCCTGCCACTTAGGGGACATGCATTTGTTAAGTTGTGCAGCACTCTTTGAGGTATGACCAGAATAAATAGGCTGTCCTTCCTGTAAGGAAGCTGCACTACAACCAAATAAACCCAGTAACGAAATCAATAATATGGTTTTTTTCATGTCCCTATCCCCTTTGGTCAATTTTGCCAAAAGAGTAGCAGGGATCGAGCGGTAGCAAAACCGAATGTTACCTTGGTTCACGCGCCCTTTAAATACCGGGGAGATACATCTGTACTTCATCAGCTACACGCTCCCGTGCTGTGTGTAGAAGCCGCTTGCGGCCACCAACACCCCACTTTGCCATCTGGCTGGCACATTGGCTAATCGCTTTGGTTTCGGTGTTAATCACATGGTCGATTTTGTTAAGGCGTGACATGGCATCTATGCCTTTTCTTATCACCATCTGAAATGTTTCATAGACTTTGATTTCGAACAATGGATTCAGCCATGCTGCATAGCGTATAGCGACCAACTCAAGACCCCAGGTGCCTTGCTCAGTACCACCTTTGACAACTTTGACCGATGCAACTTTCATTGCATCGCTTAATGTTCGTACAAAACGCTTAACCTGCATACTCTGCATGAAGGCACCAGGCCTTTGCGACTCAGTAGCCTGACCGTTTGCTACAGCTGCCGCATGAAGATCGTTCAGGTTATAGCGACCTTCATTATCGACACGAACGGAAATGCCGTTTACAGATACGGTTGGATATTGCATATCGGAATACCTTTTAGTGATGAACCTTGTCGCACAGGAAAACGGCCCCAAGAAGGCTCCGACAGCCAGCCGGTTCCTCAAGGTGCATCCTGAAAGGTTCTTGGTTTGAATTGCGCGTGCGGTGCGCGGTGAAATGCGGGGTTTAAGAAACCCACCTGAGTGGGCTATAGAAGCGTTTTATATCTGACGATCTTCATCGTCCTTTCCTGCCAGTAGCCACCATACGGCACACGCTGGCTCAGGTGTCCGTACAGGTGGTGCAGCAGCATATTTCCCTCCAGCAGAATTCCCGCGTGATTCCACTTATCAGCCTGGACCTGCATGATCACCATATCGCCGGGTTTCGGTGGCCCGTCGAATTCACGGAATCCGCACTCATACCAGCAATCCTGATAGAAGTTGTACGGATAGTCGTTTTCCCACCAGGGATAATCCACACGATAATCGTGCAATTCAATGCCGTGAGTTTGCCGGAAATAACTCATTACCAGCCCCCAGCAGTCGAAGTGACCAAGCACAAACGGACGCTCCAGCAGCGGCAGTTCCCCACGCGGCTGGATGGTGCGTAAATCCCCCTCCGGCCAGCTCACAATATGCCAGGGTAAAAGCGTTGCATCGCATTGCGCTTTATCCAGTTCGCTCGGTTGTGTCGTGGCGTCAGGGTGACTGTGAACGATGGCGATCACCGTACCCCAGTCCTCAGCAGCGGCATAGTCTTCTGGCGACAGGTGAAAATGTTCTGTCGGCTCGGTAGCGAGGTTACGACATGGAAAATATTTCTCTACCCGGCTCTTTTGCGCCACCACGCCGCAACACTCACGAGGATATTCAGCTGCAGCATGCGCCATAATCGCATCTATGGTTTTCTGACGCATATCAGCTCCTGATCAACGACGTTCCAACGAATCCGCCATGCGATAACTCATTACCTTTGCCAAAACGTAGCTCACATGCTGCCAACGTACCGTTGCATTCATCCAGAGACGGATCGCTCACCGGGTTGTTGTTTTTGTCGAAATAGCGGGTTCCGGCATAGTCGCAGCCGTCGCCGGTACGATATTTATTCCGGATGCACCAGGTACACAGGGAATGAAGCTGTCGCGTCGGGATCATCAGTCCCTGCAGGTCCATCGGGCTGGACAGCGTGAACTCAACCACCTCGTTAGTTTCGCTACTCTTTGCATCGATGTAGAAAACTTTCAACTTTTCCTGCGTCGGGTCAGCCGTCGTATTGCCGCCAGCGAAGTTTTTAGAGTCAAGGTACTGCGCCAGCGTGTCGTGGATGGTGACTTTCGCCTGCAGCAAGTCATCGTAAGCAAGACACAGCGCGGTAATGGAACTATCAAGGTTAGCGACCGACAGCGTCGGCTGTGCGCTGGTTCCGTCGGTAGCCGTCTCTATCCCTTCTATCTCACACGGCCAAGCCTTATATTCCAGCCCCTGCCACCAGATAGATTTTGCGGGGAGCTTGTCCTCATCCCCGCCGGCGGCGGCAATTTCCTCCGGCGTATGCGCAATATTATGCGCATGAAAACGGAGGACATCACTGACGCCAAAACCGGTGCCATCGACATCAAAAAGCCGGACGACATTGCCCGGCTCGAGTTTCTGATAATCACTGTTTAAGCTCATGGTGCAAACGCCTGTTCAAAGGTGGCTGATACGGTTTCCACCGTTTTACTTTTGGTGACGCGCTGCAGGCTGTCTGCCTCAACACGCCACAGCGCAAGATCACCGCCTGGCGGGGTAAACGAAAATGATTTCGTCTTATGGCGCCGCAGAAAAGCATAGATATCCTTGACGGTTCCCGGTTCGCCGGTAAATGAAAACTCATAGCTGAGCGTTTCATCATTCATCCCGGCACCTGATACTTGCTTATAGCCATCACCAAACTGTGCCGTGCGGACGGTATCCTTACTTTTCAGGGTCGGCTGGCTGGATGCTTTAATCCGCCACGCAAAATGCTCGATCGCCATTGCTTACCTCTGTTTTGTTGCATTCCAGATAATGCCTCCGGGCCGGACCTCTCTGGTGATACCATCCCTGATGGAACTGTTGATCACCTGCTGATAGGCTTTCCCCAGCGCATCACCGTTTCCTTTCTGCTGACCGGAATCCCCCTGGCCTGTTGTCACCGAAACCGGTGCATACACGCTGACACCAAAAGGAGAAGCAACGCCACCGCCACTCACGCCGACCAGACCACCAGTCGCATAACCGCGCATCATGCGATAAAGGTTGCCGACACCTATTCGGTTGGTGGCCTCCTGCGTAAAGACAAACTCGCCACGGTGCACCACACCTGCTGGCTCATACTTGCCGCCGGATCCGGTATAACCACCGCCAGCAAAACCCAGCGCTGACGTGGCAGAACTGACCAGGCCAGCCATGGCCTGCTTCATCAGGATCTGCGTCAGCATCGACAACGTGGAACGGGTGAAATCAGCCCAGTTTGCTTTCCCTGTCGTCAGCATATCGGCCATATTCTGGCTGATACCATCGAATGTGGCTGAAGCAGCGGACTTCATCGAACCATAGGCATCAGCTGCTGAATCGGCATAGTCAGCCCACGCTGATTTCGCCCCAGCCTGCCAGTTGCCGCGGAGCTCGTCCTGTGCGGCATAATATTTCTTCAGTGCATCCAGTTCGTTCTGATAACCCTGATCGGTGTCCGTACCACCGGCATTCATCCAGCCCTGCCGCAGCTGTGCCTCTTCGTTTTGCCGCTGCGCGCCGCGGCTACTCATGCTGCCACCGGCCACCAGCGCTCGGGTCTTCTCCCCAATCTGGGTAACGTACTTCTGCGAGCTGTCCTGCAGGCGGTTTAACCGTTCCTGGGCAACAATCTGATCGCCCAGCCGGGCATTCACTTCGGCCCGCGCCAGTACCTCGTCTTTGTTCGCCAGCACCGATTTATCATCGGCGGTCAGCGCGCGCTTTTTGGCGGCCTCTTCCAGCACCGAAAAGCGGGATTGTTGTTTCCACAATTCCTGCCGCTGCTGGCTGATGGTATCAGTGATGCTCTTATGCTCCTGCAGAGTGCGTAACTGCGCCTCCAGCTCCAGCGTCTGCGCGCTGGCAGTATCGACACTTTTCACGCCTGCTGGCGTTTTCACTGCTGACGGTTTTTTAGGCTTCTTCAGCGAGTCGTCGTATTCCTTCTTAGCGGCTGCCATCAGAATGTTGTAATCAGCCTGGAGGATACGTCCGTCTTTGATGGCCTGATTATATTCTTTCTGTTTTGCCGTAAATTTATCCAAAGCTGATTCGGTCTTTGAATATGCAGCCTGCGCCTGCGCGGCATACTTCTGGCGGTCAGATTCAATCACTGCCTCGCGGGCGGCGTTATCCTCAGTTGCCTTTGCCACACTGGCCTGCTGCTGAGCCATTTCCAGTGCAAGGCGGGCAGACTCCCGATCGTTCCAGTAGCTGGCGCGCGCATCATCATTGACATAACCATCACCTTTACGCAGATTCCAGATTTCATCCGCCCGCTTAAAGGCCGCTTCAGCTTTGGCAACCATCTCCTGCGTGGTGTCAGGCCGCCCGATATCGAGCGCCGCGTCCCACATCGATTTAAAGGCACGCTTCAGGCTGTCGGCAGCAGACTCAATCGACCCCATATTGTCGCGCAGGCTCTTTGTCTGCTCACGAAAACCGTTCGTCGCCGCATCATTAGCTGCCTGCAGCGCCCCGGCCTCATCTCCGGCACGCTGCAGTTGCGCCACATAAGCAATCTGTTCCGCGGTAACGTTGTGGAACTGTTGCGCCATAGCAATAAGGCCTGAAGTCGGATCATTCGTCAGTTTGCCAAATGCCGCTGCCACCTTGTCGACCGGCACGCCCGACGCATCGGTGAACTTCGCTACCGCCTGACTCATCTCATCGAACCGGGCACCGGCACGCACTCCGGCGTTGACCAGCTCCGTCAGCGCGCTGCTGGTCTGGTTAAACGTGAGCCCCGCCTGCTCGCCGGATTTCGCCAGCACCAGCATGCGGTTTGAGGTCAGCCCGGCAGTGTTACCGGACAGGACCAGCGTTTTGTTGAAATCAGACAGCGTGGACGAGCCCTGATACCAGGCGTAAACCACCGCGCCAGTAGCGGAAGCCAGCGCGCCAACACCTACCATCACCGGCGATATGGTGCCCAGCAGCGCCCGAAAGGTCGGAATAATACCGCCGAAGGAGTCTTTCACCTGACCGCCCTGCTGCAGCAGGATAAGCCATGGACTCTGCCCACCGGCCAGCTGTGTTGCAACATCCGTGAATTGCGCAGGCAGCATTCTCATCGCATTACTATACTGCCCAATTGATAAACCCACTTTCTTAGCCGCCAGCTCCTGACGGGATAACGACTGCTGCACCTTCAGCGCAGAGTCATTCGCTGCGTCACCCGTCTGCTTAAACTGCCGTTTTACGTACTCCATCTGTTCGTTGAACTTTGACGAGTTAACATCAAGGTTAACGACCAGGTCACCCACTGCCGTCTGGGCCATAGCGAACGCCTCCTGAAATGCCCTCGGCCTTTGCCATCAGCACAGCGTCACCGGGTTCATCGTCGGCAATATCCTCCGCAGAAGGTGAAAGCAGGCTGAAGCTGGCAGGGGTTGATGTGGTTTTGGGGTCAAGCGCGGTAATGACGATATGCATCAGCGAGGAAAAATGTGCATCCAGTTGCGCATCATTAAAAAAATTGTCCTGGTAGAACGTTCGCCAGTCGGCGTATTCCGTTGACGACATACCAGCAAGCATGGCGCGCCAGTCCGGGCGGCGAAATTCACGCGCCAGTTTCAGGACGAATGTCAGCTCACTGGCGAGGACTTTTCCAGACTGACTGGCTCAGTTACAGCGACATCCTCCGGATCATTCGCTTCCTGCAGCGGAACCATGCCGGACAGCAGCTTCACGCTGTACTCTGCAGCGGAAACAATCTCCAGCGGCCAGGTCATCAGCACCTCATTCTGGATCTGTTCAACGTCTTCTTTCGGCGTTTTGTGCGTCCCTTTCAGGGGATGTCCATGCCATAAAGACATGGCCACCAGCAGTGCGCCGGATTTAATCGTCATATCCATCGCCGCCTGCATGTCGGCATCGGTGATACTTTCCAGCGCCTTCAGGTGTTCAAGATGCTCAATACGCTGCAGTGCCGACAGCTCGTAGAGCGTGACTGTATTACCGTTACGTTCGAACGGTTCACTTTTTAAAAACATGGGTTACTCCGGAAAGCGGGGCCACAGCCCCGGAAGTCAGGAAACGGTGACTTTACAGGTCGCGACAAAAAGCCCGTCGTTGGTCATCACGATAATGTCGGCGGTTCCGGCGGCAATGCCGGTTACCGTCAGCACCGTACCGGAGACAGTCACCGTGGCTTTACCTGCATCTGTGGTAGTGGCCCGGAAAGATTGATCGCTCGCGCTGGCTGGCGCCACGGTAACATTCAGCGTGGTGGTGGCAGCAACCGCAACGGTAGTGGTCGATTTATCCAGGCTGACGCCGGTTACGTCAATCACTGCAGCAGCGCTGTCTTCAGCAAGACCTGGCTTGCCGTTGTTGCTGATTTTTACAGAACGGGTAATGGTGTCTTTTGCCGTCACCGTTTTACCCAGGCTGCTCACCCAGCCACGGAACACATCGATGGCGCCATTCGGGTATTTGATTTTGTACGCCAGCACGGTACCGTCATCAAACCAGCGAACCAGATCCTGCTGCCCGCTCTCGGCAGGTTTCCAGGCCAGCGTAAAACTGGCCTCCCCCGCAGATTTCTGGCCCTGTGAAGTGGACGTCCAGTCAGCATCCGCATCATCCAGATAGGTGTCGTCGTTTGATTCTGCAGTCAGTTCACCGGGCTGCAGGTCTTTAATCTTAGCCAGGCGCGTCCAGTCAACATCCGATAATGGGTTAGCGAACGGGTTGCCCGACCCGGAATAAATCCAGAGTGTGGTGGTGGCACCCTTTACCGGCGCCAGTGGGTTTGGTGTAGTCATTACGTCCTCACATTTCGTAAGTAATTGAATATTTCAGATCAGCCGAACTCCACAATCCAAGATCGTCATCGCGCTGGTAGTCATACCCCTGCTGCACCATGTTATTGATCAGCAGAGAAAGTCCTGGCACATTGCCAAGCACCGGATAAATACGTGACTCCATCCAGTCATCAAGCTCGGAATCGGGTACCTGCGCCGGTAAAAAGATTTCGATATGCAGCGTGGCCTGCCAGATATCAGCATCCAGTTCTTCGCCGGTATACCCGGCATCCGTCAGGAAGACAGCGACCGCCGGAAAATCCCCCTCCTCCAGTACTGCTGGACGTCCGTCAAAATAGAGCGCGTCTTTACCAATATGGCTCTCCAGCGCATCAATAATCGCCTTTCTAATATCAGTGTGTTTCATCGTTTCAGAATCAGCCTGAGTTGGTTTTTAAGGGATGCCCGAAGTTCTTTAGGCATATCCGATTCCATTAGCTTCGGCAGCTCATCTTTAAATGCGGTCGTCAGTGGCGCTGCCAGTGGAATGCTGACCACTTCGATCGGATAGCGGGGTCTGGATGTCCTTCGCATCACATGCCAGCGGCCATTTTCCAGTTGTTGAATAAAGGCCCCGGGAAAACGAAAAGGGCCAATACGCAACACACTATTGGCCCCTTTTTTGTCCCGTTTTCTGCGGGATAACCGTACGCTGGCGGTACCGAGCTTTATCGCGGGCAGGTTGCCCCGGTTAACGCGGATCATTGCCATCGGCTTTTTCGCCGTGGCGCGTTTTATCCTCGCGCGTTGTTTTACCAGCTTGCGTGGCACCCGTGTATCTTTCGAGACAACGGCAACGCTTCGGCTGACAGCCCGGGTGGCGACACGGTTAACAGCCTGCGCCGAGGCCCGCGGAACCGCCGTATTGCTGATGCTGTTCAGGTTTGCTATAGCCTGTTCAAGCCCTTTTAAAGACATAGTTTTCCCTTAACGGCGCCGGGTCGCTGCGGGAGGAGAACCCGTACCAAGCCAGATATGGCAGGAGCCACAGTCATCAGGACCAATACGATCAACCCAGAAAGGTTTTCCGTTAATATCCAGCGTGTCCAGCCGCGCCAGCTGCCCAATCGTTGCTGATTTCACAAACAACGACGGGCTGGTCCCCTCGACACGGATGCCGGGTGTGGCGTAACCGATATTTTCCGGATCATCGAAAACACCACTCAACGTGACGCCAGAAATCGCGCCGGACGTTACCGTTGCAGAAGTCCCCATAACCTGCCGAATAGTGTCATCGGCCTGTGTTATTGCAGCATCAAAAAGGTTATCGAAATCAGCCACACAGCCCCCTGCTAGTACTCGCGGACCAGTCCGAGTGCAACCAGGCTGTCCGCATCCGCTTGTGTCACGCGGATCACGGTACCCGCTTCCACAATAGATACCCGTTCATCGCGGGTCGCGTGTAGCGCCTCAATGTGCAGCGTGGCCAGCGTTTCGACGGCCATCAGCGCGCTATCTGTTCTGCCGCTTAACACAGTATCCACTGGCGGCACGGGTTCTGCGGCGCCGGTGAATGCACTACCATCACTTACGCCACCATTTTCAACACTATCGGTATCAGTGCCGTCATTCAGTTCTTCCTCCAGCTCCGCAATGCGCATAGAGAGCTCCTGAATGGTGCCACTGGTATTCACTTCCCGACCAAGCTGCGCGCCAAGCTCATTAAGCCGCGCAATCAACTTTTCTTTTTCTGTCATAAGAACAACTCCGGAACAGGGCCCCGCAGGGCCACAGAATGGACATCAGGCGAGTTTGACAGACACGAACGCATCCGGGTCAGCCAGCAGCATCAGTGGTGCAGACTGGATCATGGTGAACTCACGCGCCGGATCGCCTGTCTGTACCCAGTTTTTCGGATAACGCGTGGAAGCGTTAATGCCTTCACGCTGGGCATCAACATCCTGAATGCAGCCGTAGGTGCGCAAACCGCGCGCCTGGGTATTACCCAGCACCATGCTCAAATCCGGCAGGTAGTTCTTTTTGGTGTCGTCTTCAATGTATTGCCCGGAGTAAACGACAATGGCCACATCGCCATACATTCCCTTATAGGAGACCGCTTCACCCAGATCCTTCAGCGCCGTTTCCAGTTCAGAGTTAGAACCGCGACGGGTGTCGAGCTTCTCTTTTACCGCTTTGAATGAACGGAACAACGCCCAGCCCTTCGGATCAAAGACGATAATATTGACCACGCCGCTGGCGTTCAGCGCATAGGTTTCAATATCGTCAGTGGGATCATAGGTTTCTTTGTCGCGGGTGCTCCATGCCGCAGCACCTGCCTGGATGATGTTGTTTCCGGCACTGCGTCCCATATCCACCTCAACCGGTTCAAACGCTTCGCCGGTCATGGTGTATTTACCGTTGAGAACAGCAGCCACCGCCTGTTTCTCTTCCACCTGAGCAATCGCCAGTTCTTCATCCTTCATGTTCTGCAGGATAATGCGACGGCGGCGGTAGGCCGGGTCAGCCAGATTTTGCGGGTCTTCATCCGGCAGGCGGCGCAGCGTCATCTGCGGGTTTACCTCGTGCTTGGGCTTGACGTAACCCGGCGTAAACTCTGACGTTGCGCCGCCGCGGGAGCGGATAACCTTGCCGGAAATAACAGGCGAGACGTACAGCGCCATGTTGACCATGCCCGGAATTTGCGACAGATACACCTTCTCAGTGCTGAAAGGGTAGCTTTCACGGAAGAAGATACGCAGGAAAAGCGGATCGAACTTGAATTTCTTCTCATTGACCGCCAACAGTTGGGCCGTTGTGTAAATTGACATAGATGTTTCCCGTAAAAAAAGCCGCGATGGCGGCTTCTGTGGATGATGGTTAGTGTTAAGTCGGATGTCAGACGATACTGATGGCTGTACCTGCGAATGCGTTGCGTTTGATGTGTTCATCCGTCACCGCATCCGGCCAGAGTACATCTTCAATACGGAAAGAGCCGGACTTATAGAATGCCAGCTCAGTGCTGCTCTGGTCGGCAGACACCGCCAGAACGCCACAGGCAGCCCCCGCATGCTGGCCATCCCAGACGGTCAGCTTGCCGGAAGTGGCATCCAGCATCAGGGGCGTCATCGCCGGTACTGCTTTCGTCAGTTCACCAGGTGCAAAACCGGTATGCGCCGGATCACTGTTCCCGAGGGGCTGATTGTGCGTAAATTGTTCAGTGTTAGACATGTTGACCTCTTAAACAGGCGTATTTAACAAATCGTCACCCGCTTCGGCAGAAGCGCTACCTGCCGTTACGGTGCCGGGTGCGGTTTCCATCAGACGATCCAGCGCGGTATCCGTACGCGCCTGAGCACTCAGAGGAGCCGCGGCAAGGATGCGCTGGGCACTTTCCACCGTCATCCCGGGCGTTTCCGCCAGCGCGCGCGCCTGTGATTCACGCCCTTTCGCCTCTTCACAGTTCAGGATCCCCATAATGCGACCGTTTTCGGCTGCGACCGCCGCTGCCACCTGGCTGCTGATATCAACAGTTGCGCCCGCTGCAGGGTCAGTAACGACCGCAGCAGGCACGTCAACGGTGGTCACGGTCTGGTCAGCAGATGCTGCTGGTTGAGTGGTATCTGCGGATGCAGTAGTACCTTTCATGCTTCCTCCTCGGGAAATCATCGTTCGTTTGTTAATTGCATCGCGCATAACGTTCAGCGCATCCATGTTGTTGACCAGCTGCTCCGCCAGGCCGTTGTCAACTGATTCCTGGCCTGAAAACACAGCTGCTTCAGTATCAAGAACGGCCTGAACCGACATGCCGGTATAACCCGCCACCTTTTCAGCGAACATCTGCCGGGTAGCGTCGATACGCGCCTGAAAATCTGCGCGTACCTCTTTGGGTAATTTCTCGTAAGGGTTCCCGTCCACCTTGTGATCGCCGCTGTAAATCAACGTGACCTCAACGCCGCTGGTTTTAAGGGCGGCGCCGTAATTGCTGTGGGCCATCATGACCCCGATGGATCCCGTTCTGGCCGTCTGCGTCACAAGCCGACGTGATGCCGCACTGGCAATCAGCTGGCCAGCGCTGCAGTTCATATCGTTGGCTAACGCCCAGATGGGTTTGATATCCCGCATGCGGGCGATGATGTCCGCACAGTCAAAGGCACCCGCCACCATTCCACCTGGCGTATCCATATCAAGAAGAATACCGTCTACACCCGGATCGCTGATTGCCTGCTGGAGGCGGGCGATGATGCCGTTGTACCCCGTCATCCCCGAATACGGCTGGAGTGAGCGGGTTTTACTGACCAGCGTCCCGGAAACAGGCAGCACCGCGATACCATCAGTGATCTGGTAGCTACGCGCCGGCTTTGGCCCCATTTCCTCATCATCACCAAAGAGTGTCAGCGGTTCAGCCATCTGCTCTGCGCCAAGCGTCACGCCCGACACGGTGTCGGTCAGACGGCTGATACCTAACTGACCAGCGAGCGCGCAAAAGAAAACCCGCGCATAGGCGGGTTCAAGTAAAAGCGGCTCATTGAAAGCCATACTGGCAATGTGCGGGAGATTACGCAGCTCTGGCGTCATCGGTCCCCTCCTCATTCGAATTTTTCAGTCCAGACTCAAAGGCCGAAGCCGCCCACGCTGGCGGTTTAAGTCCCGCAGCGCGGCGCTCCATCGTTTCACGAACCTGCTGGGCAAAGATTTCCTGATAGTCTTCCCCGCGTTTGGCGCATTCCTTCTCATAGGTGCTCAGCCCCGCCTCAATGAGCATGACGGCCTCCTGCACCTCCTTCAGTCCGTCAATGGCCATTCGCCCGGAGCCGATCCAGTCAGCATTTCCCCAGGCGCTTCTCGCCTCCTGAAAACTGAACCGGGCTTTAGACGGTAATGTCACCACGCGGCGGACAATGGCCTCTTCCAGCCAGCATAAAAACATCTGACAGGCCTGGCGGGAGGCAACAAATTTGCGACGCCCCATAAAGTACGCCCAGGACTCGTTAGCACTGGCGCGGGCGGTGGAATAACTCATCTGCGAATAGTTGCGAGAGAGTTGCTCATACGACACCCCCAGCCCTGCAGCAATGTAGCGCAGCAGAGATTGTTCAAACGTCGAATAGCCGTTGTCAGTGTCCTGCGCTGACTGAAGATTCAGGGAGTCGCCCGGCATCAGATGCGGCACCTTCGCGCCCCCGAGACGAACCGGCGCCGCGGTATAGTACGAGGCCATCTCCCCCAGCCAGCCGGTCATCTTGCTTTGCTGCTCTTTACTGTCTGAGCCGAGAATAAAGTCCATCGCGGTTTGCGTATCCAGCTCACTTTCAATCGTGGCGGCATACATCGCCTTGACAATCGCGCTCTGGAGCTGCGTATTCTGCAGCGTATCGAGCATTTTCATTTGCTCCATGACGCTGTAAAACACGTTGGCACCGCGTGTCTGCCCATCTTCCAGAGGTTCAAACACGTGGATAAAGGAAGGCCGCCCGCCGGGCAGTTCACGCGGGATGTAGGTCCACTTCTGCGCCATCCACCCCGGATAGCCATCCTCGCTGACGTAATATCCCAGCGCGGCGCCACTGTCATTTGTTCTGACACCTGCCCGGCAGTTTCGCGTGTCTCCGGCGTTATTGGGGTTGCTGATGCGTTTTGGGCTAACCATTTTGAACTGTGTGCGGAAAAGACGCGTGGAATCACTGTCCCAGGTGGCCTGTGCACATAACTCACCGTTAAACGCATGCATGGAAACACCCTCGCGGATCATCATGGTGAATGTACGCTTACGTTCCGCATCAATGCAGCAGCAATCATCCTCCGCAAATTCTTTCCAGGCCGCCTCAACTTCACGGGAGAACGCCCGGGCCTCTTCCTCTCCAATGCCCAGAAAACGCCAGCTGGGGCGATAACTGAGCCGGAAAAACGATCCGACAATGTGGTCCTGATGGAGCTGTACCGCGTTTGCCGCATAACCGTTATTGCGGACCAGATCGTCAGCGCGCGCGTTACCACGGGAAAAATTAGGCAATAACGCAGCATCTGCGCTTTCACTCGGTGGATTCCAGGCGCGGAGCTGACCGCCAAAGCCACCAGCACCGCCATGATATCCGGCATAATCCCGCAGAGCGGTTTTACCGTCCGGTCCTAACAAAGCAGGTGTTTTCATGCGTAAAATCCTGCCGGTCCCCGGCGTCGTGGAGTGGTGCCAACCTGTGACTCAAGTTCGGCAATGTATTTCTTCAGGTCACTGACTGAAGTCGCAGTGAACTCAACCCGCCGGCCGTCTTTTTGCACCGTTGCCACCCGCTTTCCCATCATGAGGTCATGCAACGCAGCACGGGCGGCATCCAGATCAGTCTGTGTCGCCATTATTCATCTCCAGATAATGCCCGGGCATAATCAGCCAGGGTTTTGTTATTAGTCCGCCCCCCCTCTTCCTCCAGCAGGCTCGCGAGCAGTGAATCAAGATTCAGCTGCCATCGCGAAATACTGATCCGCAGGGCCGCCAGCGCATACACGAAGCAGTCCAGCGCCTCATTTCGTCGCTTTTTGCTGTCCCAGACGATTTTCTTACGCCCGTCCACCCATTTTTCAACCTGCTCCTCAGCAGTAAGCTGCTGTGCCTCAGCCAGATCATAAATTTCGGGGTTATTGGGGAAATGCACGGCACCGGCAAGAGGATCACTCCCTTCCGGCTGAAGTGTGAAGCGGTTATAAATCTGCTCCTTTGCGGTATCAGTACCCACTTCCGTAAGATAAACGCCGTTCTTGTTGCGTTTACGCGGCATATTCGCGACGGGCTTGCCGTAAACGGAAGCCCCTTTAATCGGGATCACGCGAAACAGGCCATGCTTTTTTGAGCGATTGTAGACAATGGTGGGGTCAATACCGCCGATATCCCAGCAGATACGGGATACCGACATTTCCACGCCATTCTTTCGGGGGTAGGTTTTGTTAATCGCCTCGTCCACCCTGACGAGGGTCGCTTCATCATCATGACGGCCCATAATGATTTGCCGGTCAATCAGCCAGCTTTCCTCTCCGGGTCCCCATCCCCAGACGCGCATTTCATATCGATCCAGCTGTGAGTCAATCCCGGCTGTCAGATAAGCAACACGATCCGGTACGGATGCCCCAAAAAACTCTTTGCGTTCGGCCATGAGCTCCGCGTCAGGCCGTTCACCAATTTTAGGCTCCCATGTTTCGCCCAGAGTGGTGTTCACGAAGGTTTTACGCTTTCCGGTATCCCCTTTCGTTTTTAGCCAGTCTTTAACGATCTGTACCCAGGTGGTAAACGGGCTGTATGCCGTCCAGATGTGAAACGTCACGCTGTCTGGCGGGTCGATTTCGGTGCCTGTTGATGAAAACCAGGATAAACCATCACGCGTCCAGATCCCGGTGGTGTCACAGATGTAACGAGCTTCACTGAAATCCAGCTCCTGCTGCTTAATGACGCAGGCATTATGTTCACACAGATAAAAGACGCTGGAGGGATCGCCAGGTGTCCATTTGAACCCGAACGGGGTTTCTTTGTCGCCGAACTTCAGGTACTGCTCTTCACCACAGTGCGGACAGGAAACATGAAAACGCATGAAATGCCCGGACTCGCTGGCAGCACGCTCAATCTGGCAGGTCCCCTTTGTTTTTGGCGTTGAGCCGCGAATAGATTTGGGCCAGACAGAGCCCTCAATACGTTTATCACCCAGGAACGTCGGGGATCCCTCTTTCTCAATATCTTCATCGAATGCCGCCAGTTCATCGTAACCGGCGACATCGACCGATTTCTCACGATAGTTTTTCGCCGCTTTACCACCCAGACACCAGAACCCGCGACCGTTGGAGAAGCGTTTCATACTGAGCGTATTGTCCCGGTGCTTTTTTCCATACCAGGGGGCCAGCGCCAGAAGTGACGGAATATCGCGAATCGTCGGCTCAACATGCGACTTCATAAAGTTTTCGGCGTCACCATCAGTAGGCAGCCAGATAAGGGAATTTCGCTGCTTGTGCTGAATAAAATACGCATAAACACCCAGCAACATTTTTGAATAGCCAACACGGGCAGACTTAACAACGTTGACCTCACGTATGTAATCGTTACCCATCGCATTCATGATCGCGCGTTGAAACGGCAACGTTTCCCAGCGCCCTTCCTGGTATGCCGACTCTTTGGGGAGATAGTAATTATCGTCTGCCCATTCAACCGCCGTTTGCGGCTCAGGTCGGTACAGCGAAAGTAGACCCGCGCGCGCAGAGTGCTGCAGCCCCTTAACCTGACTGTTCGATATATTCACTCAGCAACCCCGGTATTATTTCATCCAGCGCAGCTGCTTTGTTCATGGCTTTAATGATGTCCTTCTTGAGGAAATCAATATGTCGGTTTTCCAGCTCCGGGAAGCGCCGCTGAACCGACAGAGGAACTCCATCAAGAATGCTGGCTACTTCTCCGGCCATCCGCGACAGCACGAACGTGCAGAATGCGGTTTCCACCACCTCAGCGGAATCTTTTGCATTTTTTAGTTCCTGGGCATCTGCCTGCGCTCGGGTGAGGCGGTGACGCTCATAGTCAATCGTACCAGGCTGAAGGTCGGATTCCGATGCAAGACGAAGGTCTTCCACCTCCTTCCGTAATTTCTCATTCTCAATCGCCGCGTCGCGTGCGGAATACCATTCGATAGCCGCGGAAGATTCATAGAGGACCTCATTACCTTTTCCGCCGCCACGTGCTACAGGCATTCCCTGATCCTGCCAGTTCTGAATGGTTCGCACGCTGACCCCAAATATTTCAGAAAGACGCTTTTTGTTGACCTCCATAGCTCACTCCATACACAAAAACAGAGAAAGGAAACGCCCTCTGGTTATTTAGCCGTTTTTAAGGCTTATCATTTCCTTTCTTTTCAGGGGGTGTTTACAGTTAAAACAATGAATTAGCGAGAAGAAGAACGGAAACGGCAAATGCCTGAAAATTTTCATAAATAGCGAGAATCTGCGAGGTCGCCGCCCCGTAACAGGCCGGATCGCCGGAAAGGACCCGCAAACGATATTAATTATCATTTGCATACCATTATCGACGGCACTGCTGCCAGATAACACCACCGGGGAAACATTCCATCATGATGGCCGTGCGGACATAGGAAGCCAGTTCATCCATCGCTTTCTTGTCTGCTGCCACTTGCTTTGCGACATCCAGCGCCGCACATTCAGCAGCGTTTTTCAGCGCATTTTCGATTAACGCTTCGAGATTGGTATCGACACCAGAATTAACTTCAAATTTGTCGGAGCTGGTGGTTACCTTGTTCTGCACCGGTTCATCACTGCGAACACCAAAGCTGATGTTGTAGATATTGGTCACCGGCTGAGGTGTATCGATTGCCGCTAATTGTTTGAAGGTAGAAGGACGACCACTGCGTAAGGCATGTTTATCATCACCGAGCACACCGATAACAATGCGTGTTCTTCCCTTTTTATCGCTGACGATCATTCCGTCATTGCGAATAAACACCCTCAATCCTGACTTTGATTTTTTGCCAAATTGCATAGCTATTTCCTTTTAGACGTGAGCCTGTCGCACGGCAAAGCCGCCGAAAGTTTACGGTTTGCCCAGGCTCACAGCTGAAAGACTTTCTTTGATGTGCGCGTGCGATGCGCATAAAAAACCCCGCTATCGCGAGGCTATAGGATTGTTATTTGACTCTCTCACCGAATCGTAAATGCGTTCACAAGTCATCCCGGCGGCATAGCGTTCGTCAGCGATTCCAGCATAACGTTTAGCTTCTGCTGCAATATCTCCGAGCATGTCGGCGAGCATTCTGGCGTC